>JAIETT010000032.1 GCA_019744945.1 Burkholderiales bacterium | reverse complement strand
ATCAGCTGCATTTAATTTACGGACAAAATAGTGCGGGGTGATATACCAGTCGGTATCTTTAGTAAAATCAAGCATATCTAACAACAATCCAACTACAAAAATATTCAATATTGTACATGAATTTTAGCCGCATTAACGTAAAGAAATATACCCTAATAAAACTCGGCTTATACTTACGAAGATATAAGCAGGTATCTTCATCCAAACAAGAGAAGCAACAACTTTTTGGCACTAAATATTCTTCAATGTGGTATAAATGCTCATTAAAGACTATAAATTACTTTTAGCTTAACTATAATGGACAAATAGCATCGTTAATTCATATTTAAAAACTGTACTACTTATTCATTGTTTAACGTTACACCATTTGAGTTGGATCTATTTTTAATGCCAGCCAACGCTTTCAAACAAAACTAAACCAAGGCATTTAACATGAAAATAAAACTACCAATTATTGACTATCAAAACTATCTCAAATCAAATGTACTCCCAACTTTTCAGCCGTTAATCGAGCATAATTTAAACTCATATATTATTAATCAAAACTTACAAGTTGAAATCGGGACTCATGTCGCCGCTCAAGCGTTTGGTTCTACAAGTGGGAATGATTTAAGCTGGTTAAATTTTGCTAGTTATTCAGACGAAGAATTTTTACAGCAACTCTTTAAGCAAAGCTATGCGCGCTATGGCAAAGCTTGGCTGGCATTTCACCTCAAAAAATTAGTTTATTTACAGCAGCTAGTTTTTACCAAAGGTTTAATCATTCAATTCATTGATATGCTGCCCTATAATAATCAATATCTCTCTTTAATGACCACCTACACCCCAATCATTCATCCAAACGGTGAAGTTGTTGCCATTCAAGCCGCAACCATCGAAACCTATATCTTACGTTTTCAAGGACATATTGATAATCCCAATATCAGCACTTATGATAAAAGCTTTTACGATCAATTTAGCGCACGTGAGCGTGAGATTTTATTTCTAATTTGTAATGGTGCTTCCCAAGAACAGATGGCAAAAATACTTAAAGTTTCCCGCGGCACTATCTCCTCAATCATTCACCATCAACTGTCACCTAAATTTGGCATAACTGGTTCAAATATGAAAAAACTCATGAAACAAGCCATTCATGCGGGCATGTCGCGCAGCTTACCTGAAGCTTTATGGCATCCCTGTATTATCGTGTTAAACCGCGCCTTATTGGATGATGCTAATTTGAGTGATGCAACTTTCTAAATCGCAATTTCTAGCACACCGCAGCACCAACAAAAGCATAAACATGTTGCACTTCACAACAGAAATGAATTATAGCCATACATTTACGCCACTATATAAAACAATGTTATATCACAATTAAAAATTCAACCATCTGAAATATAATCCATTATCCACAACAACCCACAAAGCTTCCACGAGAGTCAACAAAATTGCTGATTGTGCGAGGTTAAACATAGTGTGTATAATCCCTGAGAAACAGTAATTATGAGGACTGTAGTGTTAGGATTTTCATTTTAGTAGCGGATAGTGATTAGTAATTACACTTAATTGATGCGCTCAATGACTCAAATTTAAGCTTATAACCAAAAGCCAAAGCAATAACACTGGTGCTTTAAGTAATTGCTCTCAAACCGCGGTTACTGATCCGTACGTGATAATCGTGAATGCCAGATATGCATAGGTGACCAATTTTACTTCTGATCCAAACGCAATTTCTAGCTGCCAATTCGATAGCGCTGCAGGCTCGCTGAGTAATTGTACATCAACAGGAAATGGTCTGTCTAATCCGTATGGAATTGCAGTTTTTAATATTTTCAATTGATAAAACATCTAATATCGTGCTGGTCTAAATGCATAATAATTAACTTTAGAGAGATTTTAAATGACAACAGTTAAACATAAACCGAATAAAACTTTAAATTTGGTGTTAGGATTGGGATTAAGTAGTTTGCTAATTGGTGGCGTTGTAAGTTGTAGTAGTGGTGCAAGCTCATCTAATGAGCAAGTAGCCGCCCAAAATCTTAATTAGTGATGTAATTTGATAAATATTAGTGGATTTTTAGTCGATCAACACATAAGCATTCATTTACTTTTATAAAAGGAATATTAATATGAATTCTAGAACTCTTAAATTAGTTATAAAGCCTGTGCTAGCGATTGCTTTAATTGCGGGGGTTGCTGCCTGCAATAATGGCTCAGCGAATAATACTAGTGCTGTTACACCAACTTATAATTGGCAACAGACCTTTAATAGTGACTCCAATAGCTTATTCAATTCACTCTCGCAGGATTCTTTAGGCAATATCTATAGTGTCTATCTCGCTAATGGCGACTCAAGTACTGGTTTTGGTAATTTAGTCATAATGAAATATAATTCTTCCATTAATCAATTCCAGCAAGTTTTTAATTCTGGCGATTTGGTAAGTACACCCCTAACTCAATTTGATAGTCTGAATCGTTTATATGTTTCATATATTACTCCAGCTGGTGATGTCAGCTATGTGCGTTTAAATCAAAATGGTAGCTTAAGCACTCAAGGAACTCTGCTTAAAAATGCAATTAAAAAAAACAGCCTAACTCAAGCTACACCATTATCAAATGAATCATTCAAGAAGCTGCAAGCACAAGGTTATAGTGCTATTCCTGTTACTCTTGTTAGTCCTGTCACTCCTGATTGGTACGGAATAAATTCTTATTCATTCAAAATCAATGACGATAAAATGTATGTTGCATACAATAATGGAACTAATGCTGAGGCAAAAGTCTGCGATTTAAATGGTCAATGCAGCGTGCCACAGACTCTAACCAACGAATCTACAGAACAATCTTATTTTGCCGAATTGGGCTTTGCGCCTGATCACTCAGCGTTAGTGGTCTTTAATGAAGCCCCCAATCCGCGCGGGATTATGAAATTGTACAATCAAGCCAGCGAGTCGTGGAATCAAGTCTGTGCCGATTTACCACTAAATGGCAAAGCCGTATCTGCACCATTAGTTTACAACAATGCGGCATATGTAGTTTATTCGCATACCGAAAACAACGTCACGGCAACTAACGTAATGAAATGTGATTTAAGCAGTTCAACAGCCAGCTGGGTTAATGCCGCTGGCACTCAAAATCTTGCAACTGGCGCAATTTGGTATCCACAAATTAGACTCTATAATAATACTATAACCGCATTCTTCCGCCAATCACCTGATGGTGGTAGTTGTGATGTCAATCAAAATTGTGCTATCTATGCCAGTCAACTAGACAGTGGGACTTGGGTTGCTTTAGGTACTGCTGAAAGTGGTCAATTTAGCAATGCTGCCAAAATTTCTGATGGCTCAAATGCCGATTTACAAAATCCGACCGTCCAAGATAATCAATTATTTGTGTCTTTTGTCGTAGATACCGACTTGAGCTCTGGCCAATTATGGCAGCCTAAAGTAGTGAAATACAACTCGGCAACCAATAGTTGGTCAACATTCTGTGGCATACTGAACAATGCTAAGCAATCGCGGCGGTGGAATTTTGGTGCGGGCGGATTTATCTATGGAACGAATCATCCATCTTTCCTAACCTATAGCCAAATCATTGGCAGCAATTATGTGCCAGATTTACAAAGTCAACCCTATACGGCTGCAATTGCCGCCTGTGTTGAGTAACATAGGTCGCATCAGTGTTCCATTAATCTAACTAAGAATAGCGAAACCCGACCAATTCAGTCGGGTTTTAAATACTCGTCGGAGGTGTGTTTTCAGTCCTGTGCTAAACCCATAGATAAATGTCTATTGATTCAACTAAACTTTAGTTTTAGAGTTATTCGACAGGTTAATAATTTGTGAAAAATTAGTTTTGTCTCTACAAACTTTACGTTAGAACCTGTTTTGTTAGGAATTAAAACATGAATAAAAAATACTCTTTATGGTTTAATCTTGCTCGCAGAATTATCGGGATGTAATACTGGAAGTACAGCAGCTAACAGTGGTACTTGCCATATTAATGCGCCGCTTGTCTCAGCTGAAGTAGGTACTCAATTAATAAATGCATGGGGTGCCAATGTGTTTTATATTTTAGCCACTATGGTGCTGGCGGTTACACCGATTCGTATGTCGCGGCAGCGTATTTTTCTGGTGCGGCGTATTTTCCTAACGCGATTAAATGAGCATTTTTGCTTATTGTACTATCTCATAATAAGCGTTAAACTAACTTTCTAATAAAAAACCCTCCAACTTTAGAAAGGTTACAACATGTACAACAAACTCATTAAATTAACTAATTGCATAATATTAATAGTTGCAAGCGCTACTCTTTGTTCATGTAATAGTGGATCATCAGGTATCACCGATAACCAAGTAAGTGCTAAGAATAGTTCCAATAACCTTAAGACAATGGTTACATCAACTGCAACTACTACAGGTTATGACATTAATAAAATTTCAGGGTTTAGTGAAAACTGGAATAGCGCTTCATTGCTGAACTCTTCTCCATATAAAGAATTAACTGCTCCAATTAGTTTGGCATTTGTTACCAATAAGAGTGATAGTGCCGATTTATACTGGGGTAATGCATCAACTTCAACAACACCCAAATTAGATATAACTAATCCAACTCAAGTTAGCGAGTATATTAATAGCTCAGGACACTCGGCTGGACAGTTCATGTTATCTTTTGGTGGCGCATCTAATGGTGAAGGAACTGGTTATACCGCTGGATGGACATTGTTGAAAAAATCAGATAGTACATATGCAATAACTTTGGCGGATAATTTAGCGACTGTGGTGAGTAACCTAGGTTTGGCTGGCGTGGATATTGATCTTGACGAACCATATTCAGATGCTACATTTCAGGCCAATTTTAAAATCTTCATGGATGAATTACGGCTAAAACTTGGCAGTAAAAAAATCAGTCTGGATTTACCGAATCTGGGTGCTTGTACCAGCAAAAGCTCTTTAGCTGTCTGTGTCTGGGCAAATCCTTGGGCGAGGACGAGTGGCAATTCAATTTGGTTTATTCAAGGAGATAATGCAATTGATAAGGATGTGGATTATTATAATGTAATGAATTATTCTTGGGGCGCCACCAGCAACGCCTTGCAATATTCACAAGATGCAGTGCAATCCTATATGGATTTGGGTGTTAGCGCCGAGCGTTTAAATTATGGTCTTGATGTTGGTGAAGATAACGATCGTAATGCGATTACAACTAGCAGTCTGACCAAAGTTATCGAATATGCGAACAGCAAGGGATTGCGTGGAATTTTTATCTGGGATTATAACTATGATCAAAAGAATGCCGCGTCAAATAACTATGGGAATACTTCATTAATCAATGCTTTGACAAGTGCTAAGTAGTTACAAAAGATGAATAGCCTTTAGGATTACTATCACTTCATTATCACCATCCCAGCATAAAAAGGTACTGTAACATTCAGTGCCTTTTTGCAGACTTGCTCTTTCTGGACTTTAACACTTTTAGGCTCTGCTACATACAATTAAACACAAACACCTGTCCTTAAAATATTCTGTGCTTCCCCTTAGTTTAGTTGAGTGCTACAAATCAATTAAAACACAAGCTAAATCCACGAGTCATCAAAATTGCTTATTGTTGTTTTATTTGATTTAAGTTAATATCCATACTAGGTGAAAAATAACTTTAGAGGAAACCTAAAAATGAAAGTAAAAATTATTAGCCTTGCACTAGCTGCCGCAATTGGATTATCCGCGTGTCATAACGGCGGTGTTAGTAACAACCAAGCAACCACAGTGTCGCCAAATAAACTCACTACGACGGCAAAGCCTGCCGCGGGTGGTGGACAGCAAGGTGGTATATCCTCTTTTCTGCTGCAGTCAATCTTTGGTACCTTTGCAATGGGAACACTAGGTTTTCCTGGAACATGGGCAGCAAGTCTCATTTCAAGCGTGATTTTTTCATGGCTACCAACTCAAGAATCTCAAACCACCGTGATGCTTAAAGAGATCAATGAAAAATTAACCGTTGTACTTGATGGTCTAAAAACCAACTTAAATCTAACCGCTAGTGTCCAAGAGATTACGGCAGCAGTCTATACCTTACTGACACAACAGGGAATAACTGACTCATTTACCACCTTTGACACCGAAATTAAAAGTGTTGGCGCAAAATATGCAAAATATACCAAAAACAATATCTTTGACTCGAATGAATCTGGTGACCAGTACAGCATGTATAAATATGCTCAACAACACTGTGATGACGTTGCGATTTCAGATGTTTTAGAAACTACAAACTCTAAACCTGATGACCTATATGATACATTCTATGCCGATTTCATTAGTTCCGATACAACCATTGGTGCAGCCTCAACTTATCAAAAGGTAGTCAATGCAAAAACTGCGTACAAATCTGCGATTGTTACAACATTACCCAAGAACTACGACTTCATGAAATACATCAATGAATATAACTTCGGTATCACCTATTACCGCTGGAAAGCTGCGGGTAATTTCCAACAATTATATGCAATGCAATTCGCCCAAATTGCATACCATTATGCATGTGGAAAAAAAATCACCTTTAGCAATCTCGGCAATTTACCCGCCAAAAGCGGCGAAAGTGGTTTTGAATCTGGAATTGAATTACTCAACAGCACATACTCAGCAGCTTATCAACAACTGGAAAGTAATATGGAAACCTATATGCCATTAATTAGTAATAGCGAAATCTATACAATGGTAAGTACTAAATTTTCAAAAACGCTATTAAATTCAGCTAGCTTTAGCAATAATGCCAGCGAATCAGGCAACTGTAGCCTCTCGAAGCTAGCTTTCAACAGCTATACCAACAATGGTCAAACCTCTGGGATGATTGACTTGCAAGCGATTTGTATTGCAACTAAGACTGGCAGTGAATCCAATGTTAAATATGAATCGGCAACCATCGCCCTTGAAATTCCCTATCATAGCTCAAATAATACTTCGATCGATCGCATCGGGCAAAGTAATATCAAATATGATACCTCAACTAAAGATTTATCATCCAGCGTTTCAACTGATGCACTCGATAATAGCGACATTAGTGATATCTTTAATCTAAAACCCGAAATGGCATTTAATGGACCATATTGGGCAAATAAAGAATCGATGAATATTCTTGCCCCATCATGGATTGTGAGGACAAATGATTACAGTTCTGAAAGAATATATTCTGGGTTTAGTGTAATACCAACTAACGGAGTGCAATTCTATAGCGACAAATACACCGATTCAAATCCTGCATCTAAAGCTGAAATCGATTATAAACCCTCTGAC
Organism: Burkholderiales bacterium; assembly: GCA_019744945.1. Lineage (GTDB taxonomy): Bacteria > Pseudomonadota > Gammaproteobacteria > Burkholderiales > UBA11063 > Aquella. The sequence goes on along the minus strand of JAIETT010000032.1, from coordinate 13,560 downwards.
GATCGTTTCAGTTATGGAGATTATGTACCACCTTATGACTTTGCCAATTTTACCACTAATAGTAACTTAATCCAACGCTATCAGCATACAACAGAGGGACATTCGTGGTGGGGAATCAACGCCACAAATCCATGGGACATGATCGTTGGTTGGGAATATTGGATGTTGGGCGATTATCATGGTAAAACCTTTGCCGTAAAAGTTGTCTTCCAACATGTAGCATTAGCGGTGCATTGGGGATATGCTGAAACACCAAATAAAGTCAATCGCAGTACGATACAGGCAATCGGGGTATACTGCTTAACAACTAACTGCAGCCGTAAAGATGATGGCAGTGGCGATAATGATACTAAAACCACTTTAACTTGGACAGATGGTACACAAGTTGTCTTTGAGGAGACAGGTGGTGATGATATGACGGGATATGGTGACAGCAGCTATCTCTACAAAACTACCGCAGCTGGTTCGATTAATAAATAAGTCATTTAATTTAATTAGCGTGTTAAGTGCCTGAATAAATCAGGCACTTTTTGTTTACATGGTAGAAAAATTTGTAAATTTTGCGCGCGCAGGCTAATGCTTAAATAGATCATTCAGCTGTGGATCATCAAGCAGCTCAGCATTAAGAACAATTAGACATGGACGCCAAAGTGAAGGCGGCATAAAGCGGTGCATCCCAGCAGTGATTGCCTCGCGGATCAACAGCTTGGTATTCGCCCCCGCAATAGAAAATTTAGGACAAATTTGATAGGTTATCAAAGATGAAACCGTACCGCGTGCGATACCGAGCATTTGAGCAATTTGCTCCTGAGTTGCACCATTACTCAGCAAAAACAACACCTCTAATTCGCGGGTGGAAAAACGAAGGTGGAAAGCGCCCTCTTTATAAGTAAGATTTTCCTTTTCAATATGTCCATCAAAACGTAAGATATAGCTGCGAATGGATGAAGACTGAATTGCAACTACTTCTCCAGAAGGATGCAACACTGGGAAATAAGTCGTTATATATGAGATAAATTCGTTATTATATGGAAGCATATCAATAAATTTGATGACCTTACACCGCTCGAAAACCAACTTCTGTAGCATCAGTAACTTTTCACCATAATTTAAAATCATGTCTTTGGTCTTATCATTATAAGATTCTTTAAAAAGCTGATTTAAGAAGTCAAGCTGTTGACAATCAACAAAAGAAATCCCCTTTAAATCTTGGCCTTTTTGATAACCAACCGACTTAGCCGAAACATCTGTCGCTATCTCGATTTGAAAATCGCGGTTAATAATGATGGCATAAATATCTTTATCAATTAAATTATAGAATCCTGGAAGCACAGTCGTGTCCATATAAGACCTGTAATCAGCCGCGCTAAGTCTTGTTGACATTTTAATCCTCTATGATACAATTTAATTTTCTGGGTGTGAATAAATTAAATTATTAATCCACTACCGCTCTCAACCGTATTATAGCTGATTATGTCAGTAACCACTAAACAACTACCAAATAGAATCAGCAATGGTGAATTATAAATTATTGTTGTACGCAGATTAACCCAATTGGTAAACTGCCTGACTGATTTTGGTTACACTTATTATTCCCTTGAAATAATTGAACTGGAATTAATGCATAAGTTGGATCAGCATAATCCTCATAGCCCGTATTACCCCAAACTGAAGATTCAGCGCTACTCCAGCCAGAGCAATTATCTACTCCAGCTTGCCACACGGTTGAAGCTGAGCTTCCACCTAGCCCACTCCAAGCAAGTCCAATAAACATAGCAAAATTACTCTCTGTCGGGAAATTTAAAATTGCGGATTCAGTGCTAATACCAATTAAATTACCACTACTGTTTACGTAGGTGGTATTAGAATGCAGCACCCAGTTTATCGTTGGGTTCCAACCACGATTAACACCATCAACTAACAGGGCTTTATACGTAGCACTTGATGGTAACGCGGGTTTACTTTCATCGAAATTACACAACGCATCTGCGGCAGTAATCCCATTACTATATGTAGTATTCAAGATAGTTGCCGCTTGCGCTTTTAGATTACCATTAAATCCATTCCCCTGATTGGTAGCCCCATACACCATGCATGGATTACAGGGTTGGGATGGCGTAACGGTACTAGTTCCGCTATTACACCCCAACAAAGTAAGCGGCAAAAGCAAAAACAATATCGGCGTCAAATTAAATTTCATTCGATAAACTCCATAAATAAAAACATGGTTTAAATTACCCAGTTAGGGTTAGCTAATAATAATTTTTCAGGCACAAATTTACCTAGAAAGGCAAGCGTATTCCAGCCTCGGCACCAAAAGAATTTTGATAATTCTGCGTCGCGTACGAGCTGGCTTCCCAGTCAACTTCTCCATATAGCGTCAGTTTATTTCTAAACGTATGGCTATAGCTACTACTCACATGTGGCGAAGTATAAATACCAGTTTGCGCACCATTCCCCTGCTTATTCCATTGTTCCCAAAGCGACAACTCCCACGTATCATAGTCATCAAACTTGATACCCTGACCAATAAAAACGCGAAAATCCCAAGCACTATCAGTTCTAACTCGCAAACGTTGACCTGCAAACTGATAATACGTATCACTATATTGCGTATCCCAGCGTAAAAAATCCTCAACCCGCTGAGTTTGATAGGTTTGTTGATTATTACCATACCAAATTAATTCATCCAAGCGAATAACATTTACTAATCCAAAGCTCGTTCCAGATGCGGCTTGAATTCTAAATTGCGAGAATTGACTATAGGTACTCCTCGAGCCAATTCCATCAAGATACATTCCTTGTTTAGCCCAGCCACCCAATACCCAGCTATTACTAATTTTTTTATCCACCCCAACTTGCACAAATTGGCTGGTGTCACCAAATGCGATGCCGTTCGCTTCAGGATCAAAATCAATTTCATAAACAATATATGGTGAAAGAGGAACTTCCCCCGAGGTAAGAGCCCCCTCATCAATAAACAATGGTGTATCATAAGCGGATGATTCACTACTATTATATTTGCCAACTGGTGGCGACTCAAATAAGCCATAATGGCTAATCTTAACTGGTTTAGCTGGCTCGACAGGCGAGTTCATCTGCACTCCAACCGAAATGCCATGCCCATCATCCATTAAAAGCGGTTCTTGCAAAATAGTTGGCGGTGCTGGAAAATGGTAGATCACGCCAGGAAAAGATTCAAAGACAAAACCAAAGTCAATTGAAGGCTCTGAATTCATCATGTTTTCTGTTACATCAGCATGGCTAACTGCAATCTTAAAGAGTAAGCCAAGAGCGCTCAAAGATAACTTTTTGTTCATAAATTTAATCGAACACACAACCTCAAAAGAAATTAAGAACCTGCATTATAACTAAAGTAAACTATATTCACAATCAACATTTTTGTTGAGTTAAACCTTATACCCTAAATATTCTATCCAAATCAGGTAGACTCGCCAATTAATTACTTCCAAATTCACCCCAAGAATACATTTTTTCTTTATAGCAAATTTTATCCAAATCCGTGCCACCATTATCATAAATCATTAGTTTCGTAACTTTAAATTAAATACCTATGCTGGTACAAAGGTACACTGTATCTGCCGTACCTTTGTACACAATATGAAGCACTCAAAATTTAGTCAAAAGAACAACTAGAACCAGATCCTCCACCAAAAGAAATTGTATATGCACCAGTATCTGACACCTTTAACTCATATTGCCTGTTTAAAGAGTCACCTGTGTATTTGATACAATTACCACCACTAGTTGAATTAACACAATTAGTTTGTCCTGCTAGGCATCTTAATTGCGGATACACCCAATTAGGATTAGCACCAGCCAACGGAAGCCCCAAAACCAACGCAGCATACGGAGGAACATAACCACCGTCAATACTAAAACTCAAGTAAGTCGCTCTTGTTGTTCTGTTATTTGCATCTACTTCATGTATTCCAGCAATAGTTGAAGTTTTCGTGGTTTGAAACCAGTGTCCATCACCAAGAGGAAGAGAAATTTCAATATTTCCGCTTACAGTAATATATTGACCCGTAGTAGTATTCATCCCTGTACCAATTACACCATTAGCATGATGCCAAGTTGGATCTACATAGACACAAACTTCATTTGTATTTGAGCTGTTTCTGGCAGTAGTCTGTCCATAATCACACGTATTTAACGCAATTGAGTCATATCCAGTACCTAATAAATCACGATAAGCAAATACACGAGCCCCCTTAGCGGGTCTAAATAGTGCTGGATCAGCTAAAGTACCTAACTGAAGATCCATACCTATAATGGTATCCAGATAATTCTCTGCTCCTGTTGGTGGCGCAGAAAAGAGAGACTGCTCTCCACCTGAGGTAGTTAATCCCTGACGCGAAGCTATTGGATATAATACAGTATATGCATAGTTACCGTTATCGGTACTACTTGTTATGCCTCCAGCATAAACTCTCAAAACATACGATGATCTGCTATCATCAGCTTGACGCCCAAGTAAAAATTCTGCCATGAGACTCGGTGATGTAACGCCTTGCGGAATAGTAACCCGATAAACATTCAATGATTCACTTAAAGACGACGTGGCTGAACTTTCTAGAGAAACCGTTGCACTATTTGACTCCTGATAAGAATAAACATGTAACCCAGCCACAATTTTAACATCTAGATAATTACTATTGATTTTACTCACCCAAAAGGCTTTATCCGTGACAGAAGAGGCAAGCACCGCATTATTCACAAACTCTGAGAAATTAGTATTTGCACCAAAACCAACCGTTGTATCAACAGCAGATGCGCAACCTAAGTGACCATAATTATTGACAATTTTACCATTCAGAGCATTTGTACTTGCAGTACACAGAGCGCTTTCTGTATTACCACCAGTATCGGTAAACGTTAACGTCGAGCTTTCTAGCGTGGCACTACCTGCTGCTGCCGCACCATTGTAACAAATGCCACTTAAGGTAGTTCCTGTCCATGAGGTATAAGAGCAATTAAGCGTACTAGATTCTGTCGTATACGGTTCAATGTCTTTAACAGGCGATACGGTTAAATCTAGATTTGATACTATTGTTACTGCACTTGTAACCATTGATTCGTAATTATTATGCAAAACTACCAGATTAGATTCATAATTCGTACTTGTAAACGTCGTCGAGTAAAAGGCGATTTTGCTCTTGAATTGATCTTTATATTTTGACTTATACTTTAAATACAGAGCTAATTTATCCACATCATAAGCAGTTTCCAAACCTAATGAAATTTTAAGTGCGATATCATATCTAGCTAGAGTATAGTAGTAACGTAAGGATATCACATCGGAGCCATCATAGGTGTTGGTTGGAATAGCTGTGCCATACATCGCGTTACTAAGACTATTTAGCACTTTCGAATTTGATATATATGCGGAATAAGTATAAGTACTTTGCATGTTTTCAATTAAGGTATTTAACGAGGTAAAATTACTAAAACTCGTATCGGTAGGATTCTCAGACAAGTAAACATCTAAGATATCATCAATGGTACTAGTACTGTCTGCTGCATAAGTATTTCTAATATCACTATAGTACGTGGCAGTTCCGTTTAAGTTTGCAATATAAGTGTCAAAGTTGGCGTATTGTGTTGCGGCACTAGAGGTGTAGATTAAATTATTAATCATATTAATACCAGTTTCTACATTTCCAAATCCATCTTCTAATGTACTTTGAACTTCTGAAATGGCACTAGAAAGATCATTCATGGTAACACCAGTATCATCACTCCCAGTAAATAAGGTAACTAGGGCTTTTATGCTACCTGTTACCGCCATTCCACCCGGAAGACAATTAATAATTGAGGTTGCAATATCACTACCCGCTACAGCAATACTTTTAACGGAGTATGAACTACTATTCAAACTCTTCAAATTATTTTTAGGAGCATTTAAGTTGTGCACTAGGAAATTGGCGCGGGCAGCACCTTTAAGATAGAGAAAATTCGTCTTTGATACAGCTGGTGCCAACTTTTGGAGAAAAGAATTATAATTAGTAGTTACTCCATTCTCTAAGCCATATTCCACTACTTTTGCAAATATTCCATAAGGTTCATCATAATTGACCGTCCGATGAAGAAAAGCCATCGACATTTTTACTTTAGAGGTGTAGATACTATCTCCATTTACTCGCGCAACATCTTGACCAATTACAGCAGCAAGCATTGCTACGTCAAAAGTTACTACATTCGGCGCGCCAATAGTGTTAACTGGGTCAAAAATTGACCCCGCAACTAAACCCTGCCCAGCATAGATTTTAATAATGTAGAGTTTATTGGGGTTAATGCCATGCACTTGAAGTGTGTCGGTATAGGCATTCGCTGAATTGGTAAACACGGCAGCAACAGAATCAATGGTTTTATTATTCATATCCTCAACAACCACCGTGTACTTTTGATTTGCCTGAAGAGTAGTCATTGTTTTGTCAGCATTAAGCGTTAATGTTGTCGTTGAATTGTTTGAGGTGCTACCTGCAGAATTATCACCATTACACGCAAATAACCCGACCCCCATTGCAAGCATCAGACCAGATTTTAATACCTTCGTCACCATACGAATACCCCCTTAATATAAATATCTAATTTTAGAGTTAAACTAGCTTTGGCATTATATCGAACATATAATTATTCCACAATCACCATTTTTGGTAGGATTCCATAAATCACCAACCAGATCATAATGATAACCAATATAAAGCCCTACAAAAACACTCAGAAATTAACTTAATGACCAAATAACATCCAAATACGGTCATTAATCACACAAATAATTAACAGCTGTAACTAGTACATTTTGCAGTGACATAAATACTCAATTAAATAATGAAGTACGGCATTTATTGGTTTTGTTTCCACTTTAAGACATCCTGCGCGTCTTATTTTGATTTGTCAGAACCAGTGGCTGGCCGCAATTACTAAAAAGCCCAGTCTAAAATTTAGCTGGGCTGAGATTAATGTTCTGAGGTTTAGTTACTTAGTGATAGAACCCGTAACAGTTGTTATATTGTGATCAGAAGCATATATTACATCAGAATCATCATTATCAAATACCACCGTTGTACCATCAGTCCAAGTTAAGGTTGTTGTATTATCATTATCACCTGTCCCATTATCTTTACGGCTGCAATTATCGGTTACGCAAAATACGCCTACAGCCTGTGCAGAAACTCGATTTTTCTGATCTGGTGCTCCATCATCATCCCACTCCTCTTTAGTATCAGATGTTTTCTGAGTCGTTATTTTAAATGCGAAGGTTTTACCATTATAGTTACCCAAGAACCAATAAGCATAACCAAAAACGTGATCCCAAGGATTAGCATCCTCGTCCCGCCACGGACCACCACCTGTGCCAAAATACTCAGCGTCATACTTAGTTCTCTGAATATTAGTATCGCTAATACCAAGATGTCCATCACCATATGAAGGTATAAAAGTGTCATATGCGCTTGTATCAAACCAATAATTATTATTATCAGCATACGTTAAAGATGAAGTGTCGGTATACATCTCAGTATAAAACTTTAAGCCACTCGTGTTAGAAGTAATGTTAAAACGCTCCCAATACCGCGATGTTTGCTTTTTTTTCTTAAGGCCTGAACTATTAAACATCACCCAAGAAGCCGCAAGGATATTCATTGATTCTTTATTAGCCCAATAAAAGCCTGGAGCATATTTATCGCTATTTGGAGAGATAATATTATTTACATCGTCCCCCGTCAAAGAATTAGAAAAATGTGTGATCAATTTCTTAGTCGCTGTATCATATCCAATTTCAGATTGTCCAGCACGGATAATTTTACTCATGGTTTCATCCGTTGAATAAGGTATTTCATAATTAAATGATTCGACTGCAGAATCTTTATTTCCGCTTTGTGAGCAAGTAGCTACTATGTTCAAGATTCCTGACTTACCACCTCCAGATGAACTAATTTGGAATTTGGCGAGATTGCAACCGAACTGGTTGGACTGATTGGACTGGTTAGTGTTAAATAGGTTTTTATCCAAAAGATTTAAATTGGGTGCCACCTTGTTATTAATAAAATTGTACTCAACAGCATTTGAGAGTGGTGCCATATATTTACCCAGATTAGTATACAATTGCTCTGCGGTTTGTTGATAAGTCGTATTTAAAATTTCTACCGATTTATCAAAAGAGTCTTTTCCTGTTGCAGCGGGTAATGATGCAAGGTTAGTAAATGAGATATTCGAACCACACGCATAATGGTAAGCCAGTTGGGCTAATTGCATGTAATAAATCTCTTGATAAGTTTTTAGAATTTTTCCATAATAGCCTATTTTTTGATAACTATAATAATTAAAGTAGCTAGCCAGATCTATGTCTAATTTACTTTTTGCAGCTAAGGCATTTAAAAATGCGGCTTCACCAGAAGCCAGCTCTTCATATAAACTACCTGATAAATATGTAGAATTTGCATATTTTTGTTTAAAATTTAAGTAAAGACTATCTACCGAACCAGCACCAGCTATGGAGCTTTGAGAATTAGTACTGAGAATATCCAGAACCGCTAATTTATTCGTATTTTTACAAGATAAACTAGCATCATTATAGAGCTTATCTAATTCAGATGCAGCTAGCGTACCAAAAATATCTTGGGTGGTATAGCCATCAAACTTTGCCGAGACTTGATTACTATCGCCTTCTAGATCAGATAAGGTAGATTGCAGAGTAGAAGTAACTGTGGATAAATAAAATTCGGATAACGTCTTGTATGTATCCGTCTGAAGATGTAACGATGTTTTCATATCTGCCATCAGCGTATCAAGTTTTTCAGATATTTCATTTAGCTTAGCTGTCGTAGGATCTTCGGTTTTAAAAATTAAATCAAGTAATAGTGTTGCAGCATATGAGCCAGTGCTCTTTCCTAATCCAGTCATAAATCCCTTATAAAAAAAATCTAATCCAGATTTATTTCCTGCCTCTGTTTTAGCCAGTGCTAAACTAGAACTGGTGGTGATTTCCGTTACAGTTGATGCGTTATTGCTAGCACTGTTTGAGCCACTGTTACATGCGGTTAATCCTAACGATAACCCCAAGATCAGATAAATTAATTTTTGTCTCATTGTATATTTCTTCCTCAAGAGTTGGTTAAAAAATTCTATCTTAATACTTTTTACTTTTGCAAATAGTTTGGCGACAATATATTGAAATAATTTTATAAAGAACTCTTAATTCCATTATTATTTCGCGCTAACACCGCAGAGGTTGATAGCATTCAGGCAAAATTTCATCATTAAAATGGCACGGAGGTTATTCCGTGCCAACCCAATATATAAAAGAATTGCCTATTTTGTTATTGAACCAGTTACTATTGTTGTATAAATAATATCATCCATTAGAGTAACATCAGTAGTATCATTGTCAGAAACTAATTGTGTACCGTCAGTCCATGTTAGTGTGGTTTTATTATCGTTATCGCCAGTTCCATCATCTTTACGACTACAGTTATCGGTTGAACAGAATATCCCTACCGCCTGAATAGAGCTGGTGTTAGATTTATTGTAAATTTCATTAGTATTTAATAAATAGTTGTCCGTTCCATCACCATGAGCAGACTTCTGAGTTACTATTTTCACAATAAATGTTTTACCATGATAATTTCCCAAGAACCAGTATTCATATCCAGCCATAGCACAATCAACAGTATCAAGGCGTGGATCATCACAGCGATCTCCCCAAGCAGACCTAATAATATCTTCATAGCGAGTTCTCTGAATATTAATATCACTCATTCCAATATGACCATCTCCGTACGATGGCATAAAATTACTATATGTCGCTTTAGTATTTTTCTCAAAATCAGTCACTCCTTGAGAATTCGTATATTTTTCATTATAAAACTTTACTCCAGTACCAGCATTAAATGCAAATGGCTGATATTCCATATGTGAGCCAACTTTCCACATCCATGATGGAGCAAGTATATTCATCGATTCCTTATTCTCCCAATAAGCTTTAGGAGCAAATTCAGACTGACGTTCAAATGCAATATGTTCCACATCGCCTGAATCAAGAGCATCGGTTGAAAGATCATGCGTAAAATCATTATTAGCACTTTCATACTTGATATTATACTGACCATAGCGATCTAGAGTTTTGCCATCTGCCGAATGATAAGGGATTTCAAGCATAATTGTTGTCGACTCATACTTAGTCTCTGATTCGATACCAGTTTTTGATTTTACACAGATTGCATTAAAATCAACAATACCATTTGAAGTACCACCATCAGTATGCGATTGATCAAATTTTAGCTTGCTGACAGTGCACTCACCAGCGTTTCCGATATTACTATTAAAGGTTGTTGAATTAAGTAATGGTTTACTTGAAGAAAACATTTGCGTATTAATCATAGTATATAACTCAGTATTGCTGATACCAGAGAAGTACGTATTGACATTATTATTAAGATTAGTGAATTTAGACGCATACTCACTATCCAGTTTCGTTACCGTTTGTTCAAACCCTGATTCACCACTTCCAGAGATATTACCCAAATTAGAAAACTCAATTGAAGCGTTACACGCATAATGATACGCCAACTGAGCCAATTGCATATTGTAAAGCTTCTGATACGAAGCGACCAGATTCATGCCGTAATATTTGACAGTATAATTATAACGGTTAATATATGACATAAAATCCATTGATTTAGGGAACGTTGACACCATTGCATTTTTATAATTAACTTTGGCAGCAGCAACTTTTTTATATGCAGAAGCATCACCCAAGGTAGTAGACTCTGCTGAATAAGTCGTAGTGAATGTGGTAAACATGGTATCTACATCATATTGAGAGTCCGTTCCAGTAGTTGATGAAGTAACATCAATCGCATCAATAATCGCCACATCACTACAATGTTGTCCAGCATAAGCGTAAAGTGAACTTAAATCTGTGACTGAGCTGCTGTTACTACCAAATACATTCGCGGTAGTAAATTCTGAATATTTAGCTTGCACATCATTAATCGAGGTTTGAACTAAGGTAAAAGAATCAGTTAAGGCATTACCAGTATAGGCTTTATAAAATTCACTAATTGTATCGAGTGTAATCGCGGATATATTCATGGATGTTTCAAGCTTAGTCAGTATTTGGTTTAGTTTTTCACTAATTTCTTTCATATACTTAATCGAAACATCTTCTTGAACCCCAAAAATTAAGTTTTGTAGAACACCTGCCGCCCATGTTGCAGGAAAAGCAGCAAATGCCATACCAAAAGCTCCTTTGTTACTTTCCCATACCCAATTTACAAAGCTGTTTTTAAATAATGGCTCTGGTGCTGCTTGAAGACTATTTCCTGTCGCTAGTTTATTACTACTAGAAACAGTTTTCGCGGCGGTTGTTCCACCTGAGGCGGTTAAACCAGAAGAACCACTATTACAAGCACTTAAACCAACAGTGGACAATGCAATTGTTAAGACAATTAATTTTCGCTTAAAAAGATTTTTCATGTTTAAACCCTACAATAGAAGTTAAGTGATATAGTTATAATATAACTTTAGCTATTTTATAGGGTATATAATTATTCAACCATCACCATTTTGAGTAGGGTAGCATAATTAACAACAATATCAGAATGATATCCAAATCAAACCTTAAATAAATAGGCAACATTTAACAATTAAACCTCAAACTAGCTAATTATTGATCTAAATAAGGCAAGGATTACAATAACTCACAAAATTTTATAGCGATTGGATTGACTAAACGATAGCTTGATTTGCTGCAATAGAAGATGCAGAATAAGAATAGACAGAAATTTAACACACTGATCAACTTAATGATGCAGTGCCATGCACTCAACAAAACTAATCATATTGCTGACTCCAGTTAGATAATTTGGCTTCAAGAATTATCACCGACGGACGCCATAAAGATTCAGGAATGCCAAATGGAAATCCATAAGTTAAGGCGGTTGCAATAAGAAGCTTGGTATTTACAATCGACAGTGAAAATTTAATACATAACTGATTTCTGATTATTGCCGCTACGGTTTCCCGCTTGACTTCAAGCATTTCGGCAATCTGTTCCTGCGTTATACCGCAAATGAGTAAAAATAAAACTTCTTCTTCGCGCTTGGATAATTTAAGCTCTGGAATATCAATTGCTGTGGATTTCTTTTGATTCAGCAGATTCTGAATATACTCATTATAGCCCGCTATCCGATAATTAAAGGCAATACTCTGAAGAGCAACCACCCTGCCCTGTGGATTAAAGATTGGTAAAAAAGTGATCAGATAACTCTTAATACCTCGGTCATAAGGTAATGAATCAATAAAGCTAGCTGGGTGACCAGTCTTAAACACATATTGCTGAATGCGAAAAACTTTTCGCGCATAACGGTGAATTACGTGCGCGGTTTGAGCGTTATACCATTTACCGAAATACCAAATGGCGGTATCAATTCTTGAATAATGTTGATAACTGGCATCAAACATTTCATGCCCATAGCTTAATCCAATCGAACGAGCACTTTGATTGGTCGCCATAACTGTATCGTAGCGAAAATCTATGATAGTTGAGTGCATTGGCGCACTAATACAGGTCTTAAAAAAAGGTTCTACCACTTCCTGAATATATTGATCCGTCTCTTTAGCATCCAGCGGAATAACCTCTTGCGTATTTTCATTAAACCATTGTGTCTCGCGCAAACTATACGCGCGGCATTGAAATTCTCTACCCATAAAATTAAGTTTTGCGCTGAGCTGTGGTTGAAAATTATTTAATTTTAATCCAGTGGCGACCTCAATAATATCGCTACGTTTTTCATCTACATAAATGTATAATTCGCTGTAGTGTAAACAATAAAACGCATAATCAATTACCCAAAGTAACAAATCACTAATTACCAGAGTAGTTAAATGTTCATCCAGAAGATCAATTTTAAGTTCGGCAAGTGATTTAGTTTTAGATGGGTTTAAGTTTAACCGAAGAACTCCTGCCAAAGATTGATCCCGTTGATCAATTAAACCAACGGCAAACATCTCACCCGTGTTATAACCATCGATAAATGTAGCCAAAAGCCCAGCATTGCCTTGAATTGTATCATTATCAGATGGATAACTTTTAGTGTACTCCTGAACAAATGAATTAATCAAACATTCATCATGCCCAGTAAATTTACGCACAAAATAATGGTGGGTTATATACCAATCGGTATCTTTATTAAAATCAAGCATATCTAATTATAATCCTGCTACAAAAAGTACTCAGTATTATACAGACAATTAACAACTTATGTTAGGTGGCATAAGCTAAATTCTGAAATTTATCTAAAATTTATCTGCTTGAAATTTAATTTGCGTTAGGCTCTAGTAATACAACCAACTCTTCTAACCTAAACCAGCTGAAATTTTGCCGCCTCATCTTGCGTAAAATTAAGCTAAACTCGCTCAGACTAATTGCAATTTCTCACGTAATCGCTTACAATGACTGATGTTTTAACCAGAAAGGATTCTTATGTCTAAATTACCTAATTGCCCACAATGTAACTCGGAGTATGCTTACGA
>JAIETT010000214.1 GCA_019744945.1 Burkholderiales bacterium | reverse complement strand
AGATGTTAATCAAATTTGGAAAAATCTGATTTAAAATGAAGTAGAAATCAGATTGACACAAAATTTATGACGTACTCCCGCCAGCAGCTAGCACGGTTGGTAATTATGGAACATTTAAATATGATCCAAATTCTAAATAATTAGCAATAAAATACCCCACCTTACGGGGTGAGGTATTTTAGAACAATCAAGCTTTCCTAGCTACAACAATTAAACCCTCGGTATAACTAACTCCATAAGGATGATTTCCCATAGTTTGATAGCCTGACGATGTAATAGGGGTAACACTAACAACAAGATGATTTTCTTTGCTTAATGCATCTAAAATCATCTGCAAATCAGTATTTAGTCTTTCCCCATCTATAGTTTTTTTGCCTTCTCCACTGAAAAAACCTGATTTATCTTCAAGGAAATATGCTTGAATAAATACACTCATGTTACTCATGTGTAGCTCCTAAAATATGTTGTTAAATCATCCTGTCGTGTTTAAGCCTATTTGTGCTTTAAATATATATCAATTAATTCACTAGTAACCTGACCATCGCTTGCCGCGTAAAACTCACAATTAATATGTTGTGTTTCAATCATTTTAGCAGCCTCTTTTGTTTCTGGGTTAAAAGCTCCGCCAAGGTGATATAGGTGAAAATCACCTAACGACCCATCGCAATATTGGCATGTATTCATATAGTAGCTGCTATTCGTGGTTTTGCTTAATCGTAATTTATAATTCTGTGTAACACCATTAATATATTTTAATGCTCCAGCATTAATGCTACATAAATAAAATGCAAAGCCTTGATAATTAACTCTATCCCAAATATCTATATAGTGATCAAACATTTCGTGGTTTTTTGCTAATAAAATTCCAATAACTTGCGATATTTGCTTACATTTCCAACATATTTCATAACCTTTGCAAATAGTAAAGCCATATGATTTAATATTTGGAATGCGCTCCTCTTCTATCCATTGGCTAAATTTATTTTTATCTTGAGTTGAGGTTATATACCAACTCTTTTTTTCTCCATCCCATTTAGCACCTAAAGCCTTAGCCTTATCTTTTTCAGCATAAGAAACATTTAAAAATATTTTTAACATTTAATGCATCCCATTGCCTCTTATGCTTTATTTTCCAAATAAAACTCTACTGCTTCAATAACTAATGCACTCATGGTACGGTTTGCCTGCTTGGCTCTTTTTCGTTTACGAACAATGTCGTCTAATTTATCGAAAACACTACCTCGAACGCTAATTGTAATGCGCTCAAGCCTTTCATCTTCACCACTACCGTATGGCTTATCTGCCATCTGATTCACAAATTCATCTGCTGTTTGATCTTTGGCAGTTGTTCTTAATTTAACCATAAAATATACCTCTTAAATTGTTGAAATTTTAAAATAACATAAAACTGTAATTTTAAATCATATTACATAATTATGACATATGCAATAATAAAACACAACTCATAAATCATAATTATTGTTACTTAATTTTCACCAACAACACTTTTCACTTCTAAGTACAGTGCATTAATCTCTGTATTTGCATCATTATTATTAGATTCAAGAACGGCCTTACCCTCGCTAATTGTATCTTTGTACACTTTTCTAAAATAATTTGTAGATTGACATGCTTTAAATTCAGCAAATTGATTTACGTAATTTAGAAACTCTTGACGCTCATTATCCTTAACTTTAGTATTTGTACTTGCCATAGTTTGATAAATATACACTTTTAAATCTGGATTAAAATCACCAGCTCGAGTAACTTGCTCTTTTAATTCATTTAGCGTATCAAGGTCTGGTTGTGAACATTGTAGTGGACAGATCATTAAATCTGCAACCAACATAGTACTTAACATCTCCCGACTATTCCGCCCTGCCACATCAACTAATATAACTTTGTACTTGTTTTTTAACTCTTTTAGCGTTGGCTGTAAATTATCATATTTTTGCAGTACCTGAATAAATGGGTGGATTTTATTTTCCTCGCGGTCTGAACTCCAATGTGATGCGGTGGACTGTCTATCGGCATCAATAATTAATACATCTTTACCATCTTTAGCAAAGGCAACTGCCAAGTTAATCACAGTGGTAGATTTTCCACAGCCACCTTTATTTGCACCAACTAATACTATCATTTTAATCTCCAACATTAATAGTTTAAACATATTTCTTAAATATTATTACATAATTCCTAATGCGTAAATTATTATAACATATTTACGCCACACATAAATATTATTTACGAATTAATTAATCATAAATCATAAATACTCACAAATTAATGCTATTTTATGTTATAATACAGCATATTACCCAGTTACTTAACTTAACTAAAGCAAAAGGATTTATAACATGAGAAAAGACAGAACCGTATATAGCGTATTTAATGAAGTCGCAGAAACTCTATATTCTAGCCTAGCTGGAGCAATAGTTGACCTTGGGCGATATGAAGAAAGTAAATCAGCACCAAATCAAGACACGCTTAAATATTACAACCAGATTTGCAAAGCACTATGGTCAGAAAAATATGATTTTTATAAATTTAGTGATGCTGAAATTAAATCTACAGCAGATAAATTATCGCCGATCTTAAAAGCTATCAAAGGCGACAAGCAGCAGGATCAATTAGTAATTGAAAAAAATAGAGAATATTTTGATTATTTAATTAAGAAAACGGCGGTGTAAGATGAGTCATCAATTTAATGAACAAATAGCTCAAGGAATGCTTGATAAAGCTAGACTGCATTTAGAGCACAAAATCAATAAGTGCTCACCTACTGAAAATAAAACACTTATTGTTATTGGTGGACAACCAGGTGCTGGCAAATCATCTATTAAAAATTGGTAGAAGAAAGATTTAACGGTAATATTGTAACCTTAAATGGTGATGATTTTAAGACATATTTTCCGAACTATAAGGAACTACTGGCTAAAGATCCAGATAAAACTGCTGATCTCGTCCAGCCATACAGTAACTATGTCGTTGACCACCTTAAAAATGACCTAATTGATAAACGATTAAATGTAATGGTCGAGGGAACAATGCGAACACTCAATGTACCAATTAACACCATAGATCAATTTAAAAATAACGGCTACACGGCAGAAGCCTATGTTGTTTCGGTAAATCAATTTGCTAGTCGAGTTGGATGCATCGAACGTTATGAAAATGACGTAGCACTGTCTGGATCAGGTAGATCAGTTAAACTTTCTGCACATGATGAAGTTTACAGTAAAATCCCTATTACGTTACAAGGATTGCTTGAATCAAATAAATTAACTAATATTACGATTATGGATCGAGATGGTAATAAAATTGCCGAATTAGCCAAAGGCGATGATATTATAAAAGCATACACAACTTTTAGAAATGAGATCACCTTAGATCAGTATAAAAATGTTGCCGATAAAATAGATAAAACCATGTTTAAAATGTACGAGCGTGGCGTAGCACCTACCGAATATAGCGAACTAAAAGACATCAAAAAAGCGTTAACTAATGAATTTACCAAACAACAAGGAATTGACACAAATTCAATGAATAAATCTAATTCTAGGGGCTTTGAACGGTAGTTATGTTTTAATTTTACATAATACATATTTAAGAAACAAACTTTTCATAATTATGTTTATAAATCAAGCTTACGCGCTATGTGAATTTAGCCCTCTGGGCTACCACGTAATAACCCATTAGTATCCTGATGGACAACCCGTGGATAACTGCAAGCAGTTGCCCACCGCTTGACACACAGGAATCCTAACAAGTTATTATCGTTAATTCCACAGACCGCTAGTTAATGTTAAGGATATGTAACAATAATAAAATTTTTGATTTGAACCGCTCACGCGGCTATGGCTTACTAATAAAATTAAATTGTCAGGAATAAAATGAATAAATCAGAATTAATAAATGAACTAAACAATCTACACCCAAAACTAAGAAAACCAGATACCAAGAAAATCGTTGATGACCTATTCCAATACATCAAAGATAATCTTGCAACTGGCAAAAGAGTAGAAATTCGTGGCTTTGGCTCATTTTGCTTAAAACACCGCAAAGCTGGTGTAGTAGGTAATCCGCGCCACGGCGTAGCAGTTGAAAAAGGCGAACGCCATGTGATTTATTTTAAAGCAGGCAAACAATTAGCTAAACGAGCAGATTTTAAATAAATTAACCAAAAAAACATCAATAAAATAAGTAACTTAAATTATAATATATAATTACAAACAATCATAAACTGGTGTAAAAATGATTTATATGACCAACCCTAAAACATTAAGATTTTACTGGCTAAATATTCAACAAGATTTATTCGGCATTTGGTGCGTACATAAAATTTATGGCGGATTAACGAACCACAGAGGTCGTGAAGTTTGGTTGTCATTTGAAAGTAAAACTGAAGCGTCAAAAGCTTTAACTGATATTGAATATTTAAGACGTCAGCGTGGGTACGTTTATTCTGACATAGCCGACGTTGAACATTTTGCATTAAAGCCACAAACAATTAAAGAAGTCTTAGCTAATAAAGCCAAGAAGGTCATTAAATCAGATATGTTCGCGTAACCCACTTGGAACAAAACAAGCTATACGACCCCATTTTATAACTAAATTTGCTACTCCACCCAATTCAATAAGTGCATAATACACACGAATACCACTCATAACAAACACAAAACACTTGCGCCACTTGCATAATATAGCACATTTATGTTAAAATACACACATAATAACACAAATACCAACAAAATCAAGCTACGAGAAAACATAGATCACCAAAATCATACTATTAAATATAATTTGAATATTGAAAAGGGATCTTATGAAAATAAAAACTATTTATCAATCTGCCATTTTAGTTGGAAGTCTTAGTTTAGTTGGTTGCGGTGCAACATCAGCATTAATTAATCACGGTAGCCTAGACGTGAACTCAAAAATGAGTAATACTGTTTTTCTAGATCCTGTAACAGCTAATCATCAAACAATATACATTCAAGTCAAAAATACCACAAGCGAAGATTTAAAAGGTATCACAACAGAATTAACAACTAACTTTACTAAAGCTGGCTGGACTGTAGTTAAAGATCAATCTAAAGCTTATAATATGGTTCAAATTAATGTTCTTCAAGCAGGCGAAGCAAAAGATCCTAACTCTGTATGGAATACTGTACAAGCTGGTTATGGTGCTACTGCACTTGGTGGCTTAGCAGGGCTTGCCGTTGGACTTGGAACAGGTAGCGTAGCTGGTGGTATTGGTGCAGGTCTTGGAGTTGGTGCTGTGTCATGGATAGCAGATAGTGCAATTAAAAACGTAGCTTACTCAGTAATTACCGATGTACAAATATCCGTTAAAACAGATGAAAAAGTAAGTAATACTCATCAAGCAAGCTTACAACAAGGAACTAGTACAGTTCAAAATCAAACACTTACAACAACTGGTAACTGGTTGAAATATCAAACTCGTGTTGGAACTGTAGCACAACAAGTCAATCTAAAATTCCCTGAAGCAAAACCAGCTATTGTAAAACAGCTTGGTCAACAAGTCGCGAATATCTTTATATCTAATGATGATTAAACGTTACTTATAACAAGAAGGTAGCCTACTAAACAGGCTACCAACACCAAGAATCAAAACTCATCAATACTACTTCTGAATTACTCATCATTTACCATGTTTTCAATTTGTTGATTTTTAAGCCAAATAATCAATTCCTGATTATTAACTTCTTGCGCTGTCTTATAACCTAATTCTTGGCAATATTTACCAAGTAGGCTATTTGAAATTTCAACTAACTTAGATTGATTCATAAACATGACTCCACAAGCATTGTGCCTTGCTGCATTGGACATTTTACTAGACATTGACTAGTGTTATTAGTGCTGGCATTATACATTAATAACATTATGTAATCTTTATTCGATTTTATTTTATTATCCCAATCAACAGGATATTGAGCAGAGCCAAGAAAGCTCATAAAACCAAACATAAATTGCTGCATCGTCGATGCAGGTGTATAAACATCAGCGCTAAACGCTGATTTTATGTTTACGTTATTAGCTGATTTAGAACAAGCACCTAGAGCCAAAGAAACGGCAAGAATTAATAATGTTTTTTTCATAATTAGTTGTTCTTTAAATTAATAATTCACATTTTAAACATGTATCATATATACATGTTATACATTACACCCATTCGCCACATCATAGATTTATCAAATATACTAGCCATTCTTTCTAATATTTTTGCTATGCAAAAAATCAATTACTCTATGCGCTATAGTGTAATCTTCAGTTAAAATCTTTTGCTGCCTTAAATAGCCAAATGTTGCTAAATAGTATAATTGATATAAAATACTAGCTGGCTTAATTATAATAATTTTAGTTTTGTTATTAGCTATGATTTTGCAATTTTGCAATAAAATAGTCCATTCCTCATATAATGCCTTACCAAAAAAATATTTACTTTTCTCTTCAAGCCTTGAGCCTTTATTGTAATGTTTAAGTTGAAACCATATTGACATTGGTTTTATAAAAACTTCGTTGGATTCATTGCAAAAACCGATATCAAGATTAATCGGCAATATCTTGTATCCATCTTTAATGAACTCACTAATATTTTTGACTTTATATAACATTTTTATAATCTCCAAGAAATTTCATTTAGGAATGCCTATACATTTTACTAATACGCGGTTAAAATACATAATATCATTAATGTTATAAACTGTCATAAATGACCAAGAAAACCGAGTATAAAAAAAGTACTACCCCTAAACCGATAACCAACCCAGTAAACATCTCTCTTTTTTCTTTTTTATCTAATTTAGACATAGAGATACAAACTCCGAATATTGGTGTAACAAAAAATGCTATCTGACAAATAGTAGTAAGCAAATCTACCAAATTACTAATATGGGTCAAATTTAAAATTATTGGATAATATATACCAAGCGTAACAACCAGTGCAGTGTACACAATAATAAAAAATATTTTAACCAAATTTGTCATATCACAAACTCCAGAAAGTTTCATCTAGGTAATACCTATACGTTTCAGTTTTACGCAGCTTGCTTTAATAATTCATCGACGCTAATTTTATCAATTAAAAGATCATTAAGCGTTTGCTTGCATTTTTCAAGATCTTTATTTATAGCTTTATAATCAAGTGGTAAATATTTTTCCGCCCATTCTTTATCATTTCTTGGATAAGAAACGCACGTGAAAAAATCAAGTAGCGCTATTCTATCTTCAGATTGTTGTAGATGCAATGTTACGTTCAAATCTCCGACAAAACCAGTAAAATCAACCTGAACACTAAAGTCTTTAGACTCAGTAATAATGATTGCCAATCTCATTATGTCCAAAACAAGCTCGTTGCGCTTTTCTTTATATTTTTTTGTGCTTTGAATTGTAGCCATTTTATTTCTCCTAAAATATACAATATTATACCACAATTAACAACAGCACACGGGTAAAATATAAATTATTTCAATACGTTATACGACAAACCAAGATAGCTTTCATCTAAATTTAAGTAGCTAATTATTTGCCATTTATAGCAACCATACATGCGGTATAAGCAATAATCAATGATGTCATTATCCCCCTGATGTTTCAATTCTAGTGCTATCTTACGCTGGCTTTAACAAAATGATGCAGTTTGCATTTATTGCGTTATCCACAAATTTTGTGAATAACTTAAACCACATCATAATTAATGTTATTATCCACCTAACCAGAAAGCATATTTTATATAAACAACCTCAAGCTAGTTTAGCTCCTATTTCGTGGTTCGGTCTAGCTTAAACCGCTATTGGACCGCGCCTAGACCCAGAACCTACGCTAAACTAAAAACTATTTCGCGGTTCAGTCTCAGAAAAACCACGCCTTATCGCGTCTTAACCAACCCAGAACCTAAATCCTAGCGAGTTTGCACTCAAAAACGCACCAGGTGTTTACGCTTTAAGATTTTGGGGTTGGTAAGGGGTAGCTCGCTACCACTTACACATGCTGCACCGCAGGTTATTTACTTATTAACCAAAATATTTAGGGATAAATTAGCCAAGATATACTACGCCCATCGTTGGGCGTTATTTATTCTTGGTGCTTGCACCACCACTTGGGAGTTAAGCATATATTGTTGGTATAAGTACTTTTTCAGAGTTTTACAAATGTGTATTGTATGGGGAGGTTTTAGCGCTGACTTGCTTGAGAATTTTGCCTAGTTTTGTGACAACACCCAACTAAATACCCGCTAAGTGCCAAAAAAAACGTGCCAAGCACCAAGAAATTATTGTTAAGCACCAAGATTTTTGGATAGAGTTATCCACAGATGTTTAGCCTATCAAGAATAGGCTAAACAAAGTTGACTAGATTATGAATTTTGCAGACATTTCATCGTGTTGGCGATCTTGATCTACATGTTGGTAGCGCATGGTTGTGTCAATTGATTTGTGGCGCAATACTTGTTGAACTATTCTTATTTCAATCCCTGCATCCACTTGCAGGGTTGCAGATGTATGCCTAAACCAGTGAGTTGATACACGTCTAAGCTTATTAACAAACAATTCCTCATTTGATAAATCCGCTAAACTATTACAAATTGATTTAATATTATGCCAAATTGTCGTATGATGAAATCCTTGATAAACAGTACCTTGCCTACTTTTAATTACTACAGGAATGTGGCTTTCATCCATTGTCCGATTAGCTAAACTAGGCAAACCATAGAACGCTCTATACTCATTTAATGCATCTTCTAATGGTTTTAGAATCGGCACTACTCCATACTGATTACCCTTGCCAATAACTTCAATCCATAACTTATTATTTCTGTAAAAAAAACTCTGCATTGTTGCACCATTTAATTCACATCTCCTACATGCTGTGTAGAGTAAAAATAATATAACCCACTTCATTCTTACTTTAAATTCAATTTCACTATAATTTTTGGCTGGTAGTTCATTGATATATTTGATGATTTGCTGGCATTCTGGTTTAGTTAAATACCTAGAAATTGGCAAACCTTAAACTTTACTTTCTAAATTGACTTTTTTGGGGTATGGATTTTTACGTAAATATTTAAATTCTGTTAATTCAGAGAATAGTTGCCTAAGGATTTGAATGTTATGATTTATTGAATATACAGTTAACCCCTCCTTAAATGGTCGCCATTCATGATGCTTAAAGTGCCGACGATTTCCGCACCAATCAGAATCAGGTTTTTTCATAAAGTCTATATACTCAAAAATATCACTCCTTGAGATACGTTTAAGCTTAATTTTCTTAAATTTCATCCAGAGATAAAACCTAAAAACCACTACTCGGTATGTCACAAACGTGTTTGGTGAACCTTTTCTTTCGCGCAACCAATCAGCTAATCGAATAGCATCTTTATCGGAACCGTCAAAAACAGGATTGTCAAGAAAATATGGCTTAATTGTAAGAATAATTTGATTAAACATAAAAATACTCCTTTAAAAGCTTACTTTATCACAGAAGCTTAAGGATATATTTAGTTGACGTTTGACAAATTTAATTGTATGGTGTAGAATATCAGAAGTACTCAAGAAATTGAGCACTGTTTCGCGACGAGATGGAGCCCCCAAGGTAACATCTCTAGTGAAACTACGTGAATTTTCATCGGACTATTAAAGAGCTGGTAACTCAATAATAATCTACTTACCTTGTATCATAAGGATCAGTATTATGTCTAATGCACCCGAGAATTATAACATATCTAAATTAATTTGCAACAATATTATTTCAAATAATGTGTATTTAAATTGCGACAGTTTACCAAATGAAAAAACAGAGTTTAATTTATGCAACTTAGACCAGAAAATCCGCTATAATCCGTAACTAATTTGTCTTAAGGTAATAACCATGTTCTATGTAGTTGAACGTTCAATAGTAGTCCTAAAACCCAAACAGCCATTTTTAAACTGGATTAACAATAACTTAGCAATTAGCACTGATACTTTGCTGGATTTGCCTGATATTCGGATTGACTGTAACTCATATATGATTCCAGAAGTAAATGAAATCGAAGATGGCGTAGCTTATGTTGATGAAGTTTATGAAGCACTCTTTCAAATGGAATTAGCTTCATGGAGTGAAGATGAAAGTACTTGGCCACCAGAACTTAGCCTTAAGATGTTTTGGGAATGGTTTGACGTTGAAATATCACCCACATTAATTGATTTAACCGATGAAGATGGTAATGCGGGCAATCCTGATGAACCTGTGACTGAAACCATTCATTAATTTTAATACAGCATGTCCAATGATTTAATTAGCTTTGAATTAAAGCCCTCTCGCAGCGCAAGTAGCTTGGTTTTGGCTCTACTCAGCGCTTTAATTTGCTTACTTAGTTATAGCAATATTCAATTGGGTTATAAGTTATTTTTGCTTTGCAGTCTCTTTGGGTTTGTTTTATGGCATGCTCAAACTTATTTTAAAGCTCGAGTAACTAAATGCGATTTACTTGTGCACTTAAATAATGCCATTTTGTGGCAAAACACAGCGAGTAAATTGGTTAATACTAGCTCAATGCGCGCCATTGGAAATTATTTGATTATTCTTCACTATTTTGATAAAAACAAATCGCAAAACTTACTAATTTTTTATGATAGCATTAAGCTCACTACCTTCAAAGAGTTGAAGAGGCATATTCGGTGGAAACAATTAAAGCACAATTAATCTCACATTTACTTACGCAAACTAACTTTAGCGCCAGCTTGCTTGATGTAAAAAAAACCATTCATAAACTCAAGTTACAACCTAGTTACCCAATTATCTTAGTTGCGGGAACCAATGGCAAAGGCTCATGTTGTGCATATTTAAGCACCATTTTAACCAATGCAGGTTATCGAGTTGGAACGTTTACCTCGCCACATGTATTTGAATATAATGAGCGCATCGCAATTGAAAATAAACCCATCGATGATGCGAACTTATGTCAAGCACTTCAAGAAGTAATTGCTGCAGCCGAGCTTAATTTGGGTATCTTTAAAACTTTTACCCTCGCCGCACATCTTATCTTTGCTAGGCAACAAGTTGATATCGCAGTTGTTGAAGTTGGCATAGGCGGAGCGCAAGATGCTACTAATTTGTTTGAGCCAAGTATTTCGGCAATTACAACGGTGGCACTGGATCATTGTGAATTACTCGGCAACAGCGTAGAAGAAATTGGTGCACAAAAAGCCCAAATCTATCGCCCATTCAAGCCAGCCTTTTTTGCCTCCAAAGCAATTCCACACAGTGTGCTAGCGTATGCACAGCAAATTCAAGCCCAATTAGAACTATCTGGTCGTGACTTTAGTTACACCCGCCAAGCATTAAGTTGGAATTTCTACACTGATCAGCAGAATTATTATAGCCTACCCTATCCAAGCTTACGAGGGGTTGAGCAACTAGAAAATGCCAGTTTAGCCTTGGCTATTTTAGTTAAATTACGTGAACAATTTCCACTTAGTCTAGCGCAAATTAAAGCAGGTTTACTCCAAACTACGATAATTGGACGCTTCCAAGTTCTAGCTGGCGTACCGCAAATAGTTTTAGATACGGCACACAATCCACAAGCAATTGATACTATGTGTGAAAATATGCTAAAATTGCCCTTTGCCAAACAAAACTTTGCTTTATTTGGCGTTGCCAAGGATAAAAATTGGCAAGAAATAATTCGTAAATGCAATAAAAACTTTGATTATTGGTATATCGCACCGTTAAATTCGGAACGAACTGAACAACCACAACTAATTACTGATTACTTAATTAGCCTCGGCGTTTCAGCAAAAAACATCTACCAACTTCCCAATATAAAAAGCGCTTTTACACAATGTTATCAACAACTAACCAGCGATGATCGCCTAGTTTGCTTTGGCTCATTTTTAGTTGTCGAAGAAGCGTCACATGCAATTCAAGAGGTCCGAGCATAAATGCAAAAATCCAAAAATACGCTAAATAAAAGCAGTACTCAAATTCAAAAGACCATCGATGATCGCCGTAAATCACGCCGTCGAGTGCTTGGCAGTATTGTATTACTCTGTATTGCTTTAGCCGCCCTGTTAAATGTAACTGCGCATGTTAAGCCAATTCCAATTAACCCTGAAGTAGTTGAAATTAAAGATGCCAATGCTAGTGCTGCGGTGGCAAATCTAAAAACTAATGCCAGCGGTACACCATTGGTGACAGCTAGCGCACCACTTAGTTTAAATGCTGAAAGCACCAAAACAACGCCAGCTCTAGCACCTGCTCTAATTTCAACACCGTCAACTGAAAGTAACACGGGATTTAAAGCTGGAATTGTCGCGAATGAGAAAAAAAATAGCAGTTCAATAGCTGTCGCAACAAAACCAATTGCCCCAGTAACACCTAAAGTTGTGGTTAACAAAAAACCTGTGCTCATTGACCCAGCCGCGATTTTGGATGACGTAGCCGATAGTCAAGCAGAACCAACTGTTACCACGAGCCCAAATCCTAAAACCAGTCCTAGCGCGAAAACTAGTGGCAAAGCTTATATTCAATTTGCCGCATTAAGTACAACTGAAAAAGCGGCGAGCTTGCAACAAAGTCTCTCGAGCAAGGGAATTAATGCTAGTGTGGAACCAATTGTAACCAGTAAAGGCACCTTATACCGTCTGCGCGCTGGACCATTTAGTCGTCAAGATGCTACAGCCAAACTTCAACAAATTAGTGCGGATGGCTATAGTGGAATCATAACAGGAAACTAAATGAATAGTCTTCATCTCTCCAATTATGACTTCATTTTTGGAGCAATTATTGTAGTTTCAGTAGTATTTGGCATTTTACGCGGTGGTGTAGCCGAACTACTCTCAATGAGCACTTGGTTTATTGCGCTCTTTGTGATGCGGAAATACTCTGCGGATATTGAAAAAATAATTCCACAACTAGTCAGCAATGGAATGCTGCGCTCATTATTAAGCTATATTATTGCTTTCGTGGCAGTTGCTATTATCATAATGCTAATTAAAATTATGTTTCACCGCTTTATCCATAGCTTGGGTTTGGGTGGTTTAAATTATTTCATTGGCGCGCTCTTTGGAATTGCACGTGGTTTGGTCATCAGTGCCTTAATTATCGTGGTGGTTGAAATGTTTACGATGGATGAAAAACACTCCTGGCAAAGTTCAATAATTAGTCCGCTGCTCGTGCCAACGGTAAACCTAATTGTGAACCAATTTAACAGCATTAAACGAATTGATTTTGAAGCGGCGCATCAAGCTAATTTTTTCAAAAATCAAGCCTCAGAAATTTTAAGTAAGTAGGTCAATTATGTGTGGAATTGTCGGTGTGGTTGCTAATTATCCAATTAGTCAGCTCTTGTACAATAGTTTAAATGGCGTGCAACACCGTGGGCAACAAGCCGCAGGAATGGCAACCATGGATGGCAACTTGATGCATCTGAAAAAAGGGCTCGGGCTAATTCGCCAAAGTATTAGCTCCTATGATCTAAGCTACCTCAAAGGCTGTGCAGGGATTGGTCATGTGCGCTTTCCAACCGCAGGTTCAGCCGATGATCCAGAACAAGCTCATCCATTTTACGTAAATTCACCCTTTGGGATTATGTTAGCCCATAATGGTAATTTAACCAATACCATAAAATTACGCAATGAGGTGCTTAATACCAATCATCGCCACGTGCGTACCACCTCGGATTCTGAAGTGCTCACTAATGCTTTTGCTGCAGAACTCCAACGCTTAACCGCCGACAGTGATTTGAGCAATGCTAAAATATTTAGTGCAATTGAATGTTTAAATCAACGCTTAAGTGGCGGTTATGCGGTAGTTAGCTTAATTGCTAATCATGGCTTAATTGGCTTTCGCGATCCATTTGGCATTCGTCCTCTTGTGCTTGGTAAAAAAACCGCCACCGATGGATTTAACAGCTATATGTTAGCATCAGAAAGTTGTACGCTCAATAGTAACGGATTTGAATTAATTCGTGATGTTTTACCAGGCGAAGCTATAATTATTAGTTTAACTGGCGAACTTAGCAGCCAAATTTGTCATGCTAACCCAAGTTTAAATTTGTGTATCTTTGAATATGTTTATTTGGCGCGCCCTGATTCTATTATGGAGCAAGTGCCAATTCAAAGTGCACGCCGTCAAATGGGTAAATATTTGGCTAAGACTATTCAAAAAAATCACCCTAATTTAGCCGTTGATGTAGTTATTGCCGTACCTGATCTTGCGCGCACGGTAGCGATTGCTACCGCTGATGAACTAGGTAAACCCTATCATGAGGGATTTGTTAAAAATCATCTGATGAATAATGATGACTACACGCAAAATACGGCGCAATCTCAAGCGGCAACATTAAGTAGCCTTAGTCCAATTAACCTTGAATTTAAAGATAAGAATGTTCTACTAGTGGATATTTCGGTAGTCCGCGGTAATAACTCACGTGAAATTATTCGCATGGTGCGTGCAGCTGGAGCTAAAAAAGTTTACTTCGCATCCGCCGCACCCAAAATTCAATACTCAAGTGTTTATGGTGTGGATATGCCAGTTTATACGCAATTAATTGCCCACAACCGCAACGATCAACAAATTGCCGAAAAAATTGGTGCAGACTTAATTATCTACCAAACACTGGCAGATTTAAAACAAGCGTTGCGCGATATTAATCCAGAACTCCACAACTTTGAAGCGTCTTGCTTTGATGGATATTATATTACCCAAGACATCGACGAAGATTATTTACAAAGCCTTGCCAACGGGGTTAATCACTAATGAAGATACTTTTTGGCGGAACTTTTGACCCAATTCATATTGGACATATTCAATTAGCCCGCTATGTCAGCCAACAATTTAAGCATCCAGTTAGCTTGTTGCCTTTAACTGGTGTACCAAATTATAAACAGCCGCCCCAAGCTAGTCTGCAGCAGCGCCTTGCAATGTTGGAAATAGTTGCCGCTAAATATCCAGACGAAATTCAAATTGATTATAGCGAAACGCAATTAACTGAATATAGTCCAACTGTAACCACACTAAGACGGATGCGCCAAAAGGAACTAATTCCCGAGATAATTTATTTTGTTATTGGCGGTGACTCGCTGGTGACTTTAGACATTTGGGATGAATGGCGTGATTTACTGAAATTAACCAATTTTATTGTCGCAATGCGCCCAGATTACCCGCTAAGCAAAATGTCGCCGCAATTGGCCGCAGAACTCTTACCCAGAATTAACACCACCACGAGTGCTATTAACTCAGTAGGTGAAATTATAATCACTCATTTTACACCATTGGAGGTCTCCTCAACTCAGATTCGCCAATGTTGCTATTTGGGACAAGAAATCAATCAACTGGTGGAACCCGAAATTAATCATTACATAACTCAAAATAATCTCTATAAAGGAAAATAAATGTTAACATTAGATCAAATTACCCAAATCGCGGTAAATGCACTTGAAGATGTCAAAGGTGATAATATTGTGGTAATTGACACGCATAAATTATCTTCATTATTCAGTAAAATGATAGTTTGCACAGGTAGTTCAAATCGTCAAGTAAAATCATTAGCGCACAACGTAGCTCTCGAATTCAAGGCTAATAATATCGATATTATTGGCGTTGAGGGCGAAGCTGGTGGCGAATGGGTCTTAGTTGATTGTGGCGATATCGTAGTTCATGTTATGTTACCGCAAGTGCGTAATTATTATGATTTAGAAAGCCTATGGAATGGACAACGACCAACGACACAAAGTTAATCACTTGGCAGATGAAATTCAACCCGTTAAAGTAATTTCAACGCAAGACTCACTTGCGCATCATGGAATTGCATTAGAAATTTTTGGACGCGGGGTAGTAATTGTCGGCAAAAGTGGCATCGGTAAAAGTGAACTCGGTTTAGAATTAGTTGATCGTGGTCATCGCTTAATTTGCGATGATTTAGTTGAGGGACAATTAATTGATCAACAAATAATTATCCGCTCGCCAGAAGAGTTTGCGTTAGGCTTTATGGAAGTGCGCGGAATTGGTTTTATTGACATCATTCATCTGTATGGTCAACAACAAATGTGTGCTGAGAAAGAATTATTTATCGTAATTCAACTAGTTGACAATGACATGCTAGACATTATAAACAATGATCGACTCATGCAATTAATTGGCAATGTAGTCGTTCTTGGCATAACCGTGCCTTTATACCAACTCCCCATTGGTGCCAATCGTAATTTGCCAATTCTAGTTGAATTAATTGTAAAATACGCTATTGATCGTGAACAAGGCTTTGATTCGCACGTTTCATTTATGGAGCGTCAAACTAAATTTATTCAAGGTAAAAATTAAGATGAATATTATTCTAATTAGTGGATTATCTGGCGCGGGGAAATCGACCGCACTACGTATCCTTGAAGACAGTGGTTTTTATTGTGTCGATAATTTACCTTTAACCATGTTAGAACAACTAGCTAGCATTTATAAAAGCTATGGCTATACTAAAATTGCGGTCGGTGTCGATACACGTACTAGCCCACTCCTCGATCAATTACCTAAATCAATTAAAGTTTTACGCAATAATAATATTGATGTCCGCGCAATTTACCTGGATGCAAGCGATAACTGTTTGCTAACTCGTTTCTCGGAGACTCGTCGTAAACATCCACTCTCTGGCAATCTCCGCACAGTTGAAGAATGTATCGCTATTGAACGCGATTTATTAGCCGATATTAGCCTAATTGCCCATCGAATTGATACCAGCAATTTATCTGCGAATGCCCTCCGCAAAATAATCAAAGAATTTGTGGATGCTGACTTTAAACAAATGAATATTATCGTTCAGTCATTTGGTTTTAAATATGGCTTACCGATTGATTCGGACTTTGTGTTTGATGTGCGCTGTTTACCAAACCCACATTATGATAAAAGTATTCGTGAATTTAATGGAACTCAGCAACCGATCATCGATTTTCTTGACAAAGAGCCTTCCGTACAAAACATGCTCAACGATATTTATACCATGACCAGTAAATGGTTTGATGAATTTAGTAGTGATAATCGCAATTACTTGACTATTGCAATTGGCTGTACTGGTGGCAAACACCGTTCGGTTTATTTAACCGAAGCTTTAAGCCAACTAATTCGTAAAAATTTTAAATATAACGTTATTGCTCGCCATCGTCAAATAATTAATCAATCAGCATTAGATCCATCATAGACCTTAATCCATCATAGACCTTAGTATATAACGCACAAATAAGATAAAATTACGAACGATGTAATGTGTTATTAATTATTAATTCAAAATATATAATTTAAAACAACGCTAACCATTCTTGGATAATTTTGATTGGAATAGAATTAGCTCTAGTTTTAACCTCAATTAGATTAACACAAAACTAATTTAAACAATGAATACTGAGGAGTTTTGATTGAGTTAGGACGAAAAAAAACACCTGAATTTATCAGGTGTTTTTTTTGTTTTTACCAGCGTGGGCTGTTGTTGTTTGAACGGAAACCGCCGCGATCGCCAGCAGGTTTAGGTTCTTTAATTTTAACAACGATTTGACGATTTTTTTGAGTTGAGTTGTTTAATGTTGTGATAGCATTAGCTGCATCTTCAGCAGTAGCCATATCAACAAAACCAAAACCTTTGCTACGACCAGTGAATTTGTCTGTAACAACTTTAGCAGATTCTACTGTACCACAAGCAGAAAAGATTTCGCTTAATTCTTCGTTAGTAATTGACCACTCTAAACCAGCAACAAATAATGAATTTTGCATAATATATGTCCTATATAAATTAAATTAAAACAATGCTAAAAACTTTTGTCAGACAAATACTATGTGGAAAATCAAAATAAGACTAACACCAGAATTATGTACTATTACAAAGAGATTTTATACTAAGGACATACTATAGCACACAACATAACCACTCGTCAAAGTATTTCAACTTTATTTTAATCTGTACCATAATTTTAACTATTAGATGACTAATAATTTTAGTATAATTCATTCTTTACAAACATTAAATTTGAAAACTTTAACATTATCATCTAAACTTTAGCGAGAAACAATATGCAAACATTAGTAATCTTAGCTCACCCAACTTTTACTTCATCTGTTGCCAATAGCACAATTATTGAGCAATTGAAAAAATCAGGACATGCCATCACTATTCGTCATCTAGATTCATTATATACAGACTACACTATTGATGTCGCAGCGGAACAAGCGGCTTTATTAGCGGCCGATAATATTGTTTTCCAATTTCCGTTTTATTGGTATTCTGCTCCAGCCACACTTAAAAATTGGTTGGATAAAGTTTTGAGCTTTAACTTTGCCTATGGACCTGAAGGTGACAAATTGAAAGGTAAGAATCTACTCATTTCAATTACCCTTGGTGGCCCGCAAGAAGCTTATACGCCATTAGGCTATAATCATTTCAAAGTAACTGATTTATTGCTACCTTTTGAACAAACAGCTTATTTAACCGGCCTGAATTATTTGGCTCCAATTTTCACACATGGCTGCGTTTATATTCCAGGTATTAGCAACGCTAAGGAAGAAGTTGAAGCGCGCGCACGTAATCACGCACAACGTGTTGTAAAACTCTTAGGCGAATTAGCTAAAAAATAATTTACCTAGCTTTAATCATGGAGTTATTTAAACTAAATATTGCCAAAGCAACGGCAAATATGGCATAATAACTCCCTCATCCTCAGGGACATTAGCTCAGTTGGTTAGAGCACCGGACTCATAATCCGTTGGTCGTTGGTTCAAGTCCAACATGTCCCACCACCTTATCTCTTCTACTATATGAGTTCAGAATGACAGCAAAAAAAAATCAAAATAATTTAGTTTGGTTAGACATGGAAATGACTGGCTTAGACCCTAATCAAAACGTAGTGATTGAAGTCGCGGTAGTTATTACCGATAGTGAACTAAATATTTTAGCCGAATCTCCAAGTTACGCAATTCTACAACCAGCCGAAGAATTAGCCAAGATGGATAAATGGAATGTAAGTACGCATACTCGCTCGGGTTTATTAGACCGAATCGCCAGTTCAGGCATCGAACTTGCCGAGGCAGAAAAACAAATTTTAAAACTGCTTAAAAAGCATGTGGCTAAAGGTAGCTCACCTTTATGCGGTAACACTATTCATCAAGATCGTAAATTCATGGTGCTCTATATGCCAGTATTAGAAGAGTATCTCCATTATCGCAATATCGATGTTAGCAGCATTAAAGAATTAGCGCGACGCTGGAATCCAAGCATCTATGACGGCTTTAAAAAGCATAATAAACACGAAGCATTAGCTGATATTCATGAGTCCATTGAAGAACTAAAATATTATCGTCAACATCTCTGGCTTCCTAGCGAAACTAATTTAGCCTCAACAAATTCAACGCCCAAAGTAGATTAAACTCGCAATTAATCCAAGATTTAAAATAATTAGGCCGCCATCATAGCGGCTAAAATTTATTTTAGCCTGCTGAAAACTACGCCCTTGATGCAAACCACGGTTATACATGCTGATGCTCAAATTATGCGCATAGCGTGCAGCCGCAACTAATAGTGGCAAGAGAATTTTAGGCGATAGATAATTTTTCTTAAAACGCATCCGATAAGCTAATTGAATGCGTTGAAACTCATCTGCCAAATACTCAAAAGCATTAAATACCGCGAGCAATGAAAAACCAATTTTGACAGAAAGTATTTTGCGTTGCATTAAATTCAACAACACGCTTTCTTTGGGCATATGAAGCATAAAGCCAAAAGAAATTAAGGCAAGGCTATATAAGCGCAAGGTCAAATTAGCACTCTGGATTAATTGTTGGTGTGAGTTATTTTGCCCAGTAAGTACATTTAAACCATCGGCTGGAGCAAACCAATAACTACTCACAAACATGGCACCAAGTGCAGGTAACAAAATTAGACTAAAGACCGCTAATTTCTTCAATTTCACTTGTGGATTCAAAATAACTAAATTTAGCGCCATCAAGAGTAAGGTCAATAAATACCCCTGCCAGGTGTGCAAACTAAATATACTAACCAAGCCCAATAATGGCAACAGCAAAAATTCAAATGGGTGAAGTTTCTGTTTTAACATGACACCAACTCCCCAGCACGCAATTCATACACTTTTTGACTCAATGCATTAACAAAATTTAAATCATGACTAACCATAATAAAACTCACCCCAGTTAAGGCTAAAGCATTTATAGATTCAATTAAACGGAGTTTATTCGTATAATCCTGTCCAAAGCTTGGTTCATCCAATAAAATTAATTGTGGATGTTGACTCAATGCAATCGCTAACGACAGTCGGCGCTTTTGACCTTCGGACAATGTGAACGGATTTTGCAACGCTTGGTGACTTAAATTAAACTCAGCTAAAACCTCGCTGTGTTGCGCAAGCTCTTCGGCGACACTATTGAATAAAAAATGTGTTTCAGGATTTTGCCAAAGCAGGCTAATCTGTTCCCACAACTGAATTGGCTTTAATGTGGCAATATCTTGCTGGTGCCAATAAATCATTTGCTGACTTGGAATTAACCCTGCAATCAATTTAAGTAGTGTCGATTTACCTGCCCCATTCTCACCTAATAAACTAATCACCTCACCGCGCCTGACTTGCAAATTTACATTAGAGAATAATTGTTTTTCTGGATAGGCATAGTTAAGCTGCTTGAGCTCAAGGATAACCTCTTGGGTTACACTCTGGTGGTATTTGCAAGCTTGCTCAGGAAGTTGTTGCAGCCAATTAATTTCATCCAACGCTTGCGGAATAATTTTGCCAGCTTCGTCAATATACAACCCACGCGTAACTAACTTTTGGAGATAATGCAAATTATGTTCAATAATAATTACCGTTTTATCTTGAATATATTCGCCAATAATTTGCATAATTTGGCGTGCAGATTGTGGATCTAAAAATGCCGTTGGTTCATCCAACAGCAGAACCTCTGGTTCGAGCAGTAAAATAGCGAGTAGATTTATTTTTTGCTTTTCACCACCCGATAAACTACTAACTTTACGGGTTAAAAGTTGTGTCAGTGCAAATTTTTCCACAATTCGGCCAATCTTTGCTTGGATCAGTTCAGCAGAGTAACCCTGATTCTCAAGCCCAAAAGCTAATTCACTATAGACATCGGGACAAATTAATTGACTATCGGGGTTTTGTTGCAGATAACCAATTTTT
>JAIETT010000287.1 GCA_019744945.1 Burkholderiales bacterium | reverse complement strand
TATACTTACTTTTATTCATCCATAGATTATACTAAGTCGCGGCAAGCCGCGAGGAATTAAACCCAAAGAGATTAAATGAATTTAGTACGATTGAAATTAGCTCTTCGTTTTTATTTATTGCTAAGGTTCTAAATATCTGCTATTTGGTAAGTCTCGTCGTAAACCTTATGCTGTAATTATTGAAAATATTTAATGGAACACTTATTATGTATACAACGATCAAAACTCAACTAGTTAATCAATTTACAACCCTTTTTGCAAATGCGAACGCAACACGCTTATTTTTTGCCCCAGGGCGGGTTAATTTAATTGGTGAACATACCGATTATAACGGTGGTAATGTCTTTCCCTGTGCGCTGGATATCGGTACTTATGCCCTCGTTCGCGCACGAACGGATAAATTATGCCGCTTTTATTCAATTAATTTTCCGCAACAAGGTGTAATTGAATTTGATCTGGCTAATTTAGAGTTTAATTCACAACATAATTGGAGTAATTATCCTAAAGGTGTTATGACGGAATTCATTAAGGCTGGTGCAACGCTAACTCATGGCTTTGAAATTGTCTTTTTTGGCAATATTCCCAATGGTGCTGGCTTATCCTCATCGGCATCAATTGAGGTACTGATGGGAACCATTTTGAATAGTTATTTTGGCTGTAATTTTGATCCAATTAAGATTGCCCTACTTGGTCAAGCCGCAGAAAATAACTATATTGGCGTGGGTTGTGGAATTATGGATCAATTTGCCTCGGCAATGGGACAAGCGAATCATGCAATTTTACTCGATTGTAATACACTCAATTATAGTTATGCACCGTTAAATATTGCGGGCTACAAATTAGTAATCGCTAATACCAATAAACAACGTGGTCTGGCTGATTCCAAGTATAATGAACGCTTAGCTCAATGCCGTCAAGCCTTAGCTATCTTACAACAGCAACTAGCCATTAAAGCACTTGGTGAAATTGATTTAGCTCAATTAGAATCACAGGCTGATTTATTTAGTGATCCATTGATCTATCAACGGGCACGCCATGCGGTTAGTGAAAATCAACGCACCTTAGCCGCCGTAGCCGCGCTAAAAGCCAATGATTTAATTGAATTTGGTAAATTAATGCAAGCCTCACACGTCTCCTTACGCGATGATTATGCGGTAACCGGAATTGAACTCGATAGTTTGGTTAGCGCAGCATGGGAACAAGCTGGCTGCATTGGTGCACGTATGACCGGTGCGGGTTTTGGTGGTTGCACGGTTAATTTAGTTGCTGAAGCGCAAGTAGCAGATTTTATTCAACAAGTTGCACATAAATATCAACAGAGCACAGGTTTAAGCGCCGAATTCTATGTGGTTAATCCAAGCGCTGGTGCTCACGAAATAATTAATTCTTAAGGTCGTACCATGTTACAAATCACGCACTCAATAATTGCAGTACATGAACAGCAAAATATTATTGAATATCAATTAATTGCGACAAATGGATTTCAAGTAAACCTACTTAACTATGGTGGGATCATTCGCGCAATTTACACTCCTGATAAAGATGGTAACTTGGCCAATGTTGTTTCCTGCCATGAACGATTTGAACCTGAAAACGATGGTTATTTAGGAGCAATCACTGGACGAGTTGCAGGTCGAATTGCAGACGGTAAGTTTCATTTAGATGGCAAAGATTATCAATTAGCCTTAAATAATAACGGCAATAATTTACACGGTGGGCCTAATAGCTTAGATAAAAAAATCTGGAGAGTCACCGAGATTAATGATGGTGTCGAATTAAACTATTTTAGTCCAGCTGGCGAATCTGGTTTTCCTGCAAATGTAGAATTTAAAGTGCGCTATCGAATTAGCGCCGAGTATCGCTTAAGTATCGAATATTTTGCCAGCTGTGATGCTCCAACTCTGCTAAATTTAACCAATCATAGCTATTTTGATTTAAGTGCAGGCACAAATACCTTAGACCTGGAATTAGAGATTCCGGCTGAATCGTTTGCTGAAATTAATGCTTCAGGCTGCGTATCTGGGACAATTAGCGCTGTAGAGAATACACCCTTTGATTTTCGTCGGGCTAAGCCATTAGGGCGTGATATTTATCAAGCTCATCCACAGCTTGAACTAGCCCAGCAAGGTTATGATCATCCATTTATGTTAAATCCTAATGCCGTAATTAAGTTAGTCGATCCAAGTAGTCTTCGCTATCTTTATTTAACTACCACTGAAAACTGCTGTGTAGTTTATTCTGGTAATTTCCGTCCAATTAAACATTCTGGTTTATGCTTAGAAACCCAAAAAATACCCAATGCAATTAATTGGCCAGAATATCGCCAACAAGTTATTTTTAGCCCAAGCAAACCTTATTTTAGCCAGACTGAATGGCAATTTGGAGTTTTAAATGAACCAGCATAAATTAGTGCCATTAATTGATTTGCTCTTAACTAAAGCGCAACAATTAAAGCTCATAAATCCACGCGATCTAATTTATTTACGTAATCATTACGCGATTTTATTAAATTTAAAGTCACTCGAACATAGCTCAGATAGTGAATTTAGTGCTAATTTAGACCAACAGCAGCACAGCATAGCCGATGTATTG
Source organism: Burkholderiales bacterium (assembly GCA_019744945.1). GTDB lineage: Bacteria > Pseudomonadota > Gammaproteobacteria > Burkholderiales > UBA11063 > Aquella. The sequence continues at coordinate 20,029 of JAIETT010000287.1, read as the reverse complement.
AACCTAATCTATCAAACACTGGATAAAGCGCAACAAGCCGCATTAGGCAATAGTCAAGAACAAATTGAAACACGTTTAATTGCCGCGCTTTTACCCTTACCGAGTCAAATTGAAGCGAAATTTCAGGAGATTCACACTCAAAATGGAATCAAAGCGGCTTTAGATTGGTATTATCAATTTAGCCAAGATACTGACTACATCAAGACCGCGGCAATTGCTAAAAATAAGAGCTGGACAGGTGCTACTAGCTATGGGGATTTGGAAATTACGATTAATCTCTCAAAACCCGAGAAAGATCCTGCTGAAATTGCCAAAGCCAAACACGCTCCTGCTAGCAGTTATCCCAAATGTTTACTTTGCATTGAAAATGAGGGCTATAGCGGTAATTCATTAACCCAGCCCGCTCGGCATAATCATCGGATGTTACGCCTGAAACTAAGTCAGGAGCAGGAGTATTATTTCCAATATTCACCGTATTTATATTATAACGAACACTCAATTATTATCAATCCACAACATTGTGATATGGTGATTAATCAGCAAACCTTTGCCAATTTTTTTGCCTTCGTTAACCAAATTCCAGACTATTTAATTGGTTCCAATAGTGATATTCCGATTGTTGGTGGTTCAATTTTAACTCACGATCATTATCAAGCTGGCAACCACGTTTTCCCAATTGAGAATGCTCAAATTAAGGCAAGCTATACATTAACTGCCTATCCGCAGGTGCAGCTTAATTATTTACATTGGCCAGTTTCAACCCTGCAATTAATTGGTAATCAAGCGGATTTAACTGCATTAGCCGCGCTAGTTCTAAAAAAATGGTATGCCTATAACAATCCAGAGTTAGATATTTTAGCTAGTTCAGAATTAGCCGTGCGCCATAATGCGGTTACACCAATTTTACGTAAACTTACGCCCGATAAATATGCCCTGTACCTACTTTTACGCAATAATCGTTGCAATGCTGAATATCCCGATGGAGTTTTTCACCCGCATCGCGAATTACATCATATAAAAAAAGAAAATATTGGTTTGATTGAAGCCATGGGATTGGCAATTTTACCTGGGCGCTTAGATTATGAATTAGCCGAAATAGAAAAATTATTGCTCTTAAATGATTTAAATTTAGCACTCAGTGAATTACTTTTTGATGAAAAATTACTTAAACATGAAGCCTGGTTCATCGAATTATATGAAAAACACGCTAAATTTTCAAAAAACACTGTTAGGCAAATTTTACAAACTGAAGTCGCACTAAAATTCTGTCAAGTTCTTGAAAATTCGGGGGTTTTTAAATCCAACTCAGTGGGAGATGCTGGTTTACATGATTTCATTCAACAATTAGAGCATGAATAACGCAGCTTAAAAGTGTAATTTACAAGGTTATATGCTATAATAAACCTCTAATTTTTAATTAAAAAGGATTATTTCTATGAGAACACCACATCAAAATTTGACCGATAGTTTTCCACATTTAAAAGAAGCCTTCCACCATTTAAAAACTCATGATCATCATTTTCAACATGTGCTTAAACAATACGAGGAATTAGATAGCTTAGTGCATAAAATTGATCATGAACAAGAAGCCATGACCGATTTGGAATTAGAAAAAGTTAAAAAAGAACGGGTTGTCTTAAAAGATACACTCTATACTTTAATGGTAAAATGTAAATCCGAGTTATCTTTATAGATTTTTAACCTCCGTTGGTTGCGCGACTAAATTATTCTACGCAACCAACTTTAAGCTTCCACTCTACTAATCATAATTAAGGCTCTCATCCATGGCATCAAAAAACATCACTAAAGAATTAATTTTTGGCGAAGCATTAGCCTTAATTAAAGAAGGTGGCATGGCAGCACTTAGTATGCGGAATTTAGCTGGACGACTCGGAATAAAAGCGCCATCTTTGTACGTGCATATTCAAAGCAAAGCCGAGCTAATTTTACTCTTACAAGCGCATACCTTTAAAACCAATCAATTAATTGGAAGTCTAAATCCCGACACCTTAACCTGGCAAGAGCTCTTATTAGCTGTTATGACCAATATGCGTAAATTCTTTCATCAATTTCCGTGGTTATTTGAGTTATTTGCCTCATTTCAATCGAATTCAGATGAATCACGAGCAACATTCGAAAAATTTCTAATTAATATGCAAGCTGCAGGCTTTAAATTACACCATGCTGGTTATATAGGTCGAGTGATGCGTGAGTTTGTTATTGGGCATGTCACATTTGAAAAAAATAGCATTTTAAATACCCGTAAACACCCGATGTTACCTGAAAATATAAAACCAGAATTTACGAATAATTTAGAATTTTATAGTAATTTAGTTGACCAAGGTCATGAGGAAATTTTTAGCTTTGGTGCGCAACTAATCATTAAAGGAGCGGAACAAATTCTTAAAGAAAATCAAAGTTGCAACTAATTAAAATTAAATATTAATCAAACGTAGCTGCGCTAATTTTGCAACAAAAAGACCCTTTGCTTTAAATTAAAGCTCTAATTCGTTAGAATTTATCACTTCAATAACCTACGCTGGTTCAAAACCTCTTTTAAATCAAGATCATCCTTTAAACCTTAGGCAATCTATTTCACAATGATTTATATTGCTTATCATCTTAGCTTAGGATTTAATGATGTGTTTTTCAGCTCAAATTTCTTTCATTTCAGCAGGCATTCTATTCTTAACCGGCACAGTTTGTATCAAAAAAGCTATCAAAGCTAATCATCATGTATTATTGTCAATAACACCGTTCATTTTTGCAATTCAGCAATTTTTAGAAGGGTTTGTGTGGGTTACGTTTAACCGTGAAGAAATGGCATTAACTAATTTTTTTTCATCCGCATATCTGTTCTTCGCCTTTTTCTTTTGGATTGTATGGTTTCCAGTCGTTGCCTATAATCTTAAATCAATTCAGTGGAAAAAAAATCTCTTTCGTTATCTAGTCTTTGTTGGGTTCATTTTTGGTCTATATTTATGGTTACCAGTTTTGTTTGGTCATGGTCCAAGAAATTTAATTGATACTACGATTTGTGGCAAAAGTCTTTGTTATAATATTGCGAGCGGTGGATACTTACCTATGGTAGCACGTGAATTTATTTATGTACTGTTAGGTCTGTTATATTTATTATGTAGCGATCCACTATTCAGAAAATTCTGGGTTGCAGTAATGCTCTCGGCAGCAGTTACAATGCTGATTCACGTCTTTGCATGGACTTCAGTATGGTGTTTCTTCTCAGCGATTGCCTCATTTTACATAATTTATTTAATTACAGCTGAACCTAAAAAAGTCCCACAATTACAATAATCATTCATAAATGGAGAATAGCTCATTATGCGAAAATTAATTAATAACCCCAAGAACGTGGTGCGCGAAATGCTCGAAGGACTTAGCGATCTTAACCCTAGTTTAGCTATTTTCTCCAATGAAAACATTGTTTTCCAGGCTAATTTAATTGCACAAAAAAAGGAAGTAGCCGTTATTTCTGGTGGCGGCGGAGGTCATGAACCTGCTCATGCTGGTTATGTTGGTGCTGGAATGCTACATGCGGCTGTCTCTGGCAATGTTTTTACCTCTCCGAGTACCGATAGTATTTTAGCCGCCATCCGCGCAAGTACAGGAACTAAGGGAGCGCTTTTAATTGTTATGAATTATACTGGAGATCGCTTAAATTTTGGATTAGCGGCTGAACTAGCTCGAGCAGAAGGTTTTTTGGTGGAGATGGTTGTAGTTGGTGACGATGTCGCGCTACGTGAGATGGTGGCTAAAGAACGTAGCCGTGGAATAGCAGGCACAATTTTGGTGAGCAAAGTAGCTGGTGCAATCGCTGCTAGTGGTGCAGATTTAGCTAGCGTTACTGTGGCTGCGCAATATGCTGCCGCTAATGTTGCCACAATGGGCGTGGCGCTAGGTTCATGCACCATACCCGGTGTTGGTAAACCTAGTTTTGAATTACCAACTGGACAAATTGAATTAGGCTTAGGCATTCATGGTGAAAAAGGCTGCCAACGCATCAATCAAATCAGTGCCGATGAATTATGTGCCATTATGTTAGACAAAATCATTAATGAATTAAAGCTTTCAAATCAAGATTCTGTTGCGGTATTAATTAATGGTCTCGGTGCAACCCCACCAATGGAATTAGCCATTGTTGTACGTGGAACATTAGCTAATTTACGTCAACGTGGAATTAAAGTCGAACGTGCTTTCTCGGGTAATTTTATGACTTCACTAGAAATGCCGGGTTGTTCAATTAGCCTACTGCGCTTAAATTCGCAGTTACTTAGCGCCTTAGATTACCCTGTACAAACTGCGGCGTGGGTTAATGCTGGAAAAATAGCTGCTCAACGTCTGATTTATCAAGCACCAATTTCGTTAACTCCTGAAAATACTCCCAACAACTTACCACTTAATCCTAATTTAAAACAAATTGCCCTAAATATTGCCAGCGCTTTAGAACAAGCCGAAACACGCTTAACTGAGCTAGATAGCGCAGCTGGCGATGGTGATTTGGGTCTCAGTATGTGTCGCGGAGCCAGTGCGATTCGTGAATTACCCGATGCAGCGTGGAGCAATGAAGTTAATCTGCTTAATTCAATTGGTGAAGCGTTACGTAAAGCCATTGCGGGGAGCTCTGGCCCATTTTATGCAACTGGACTCTTTCGTGCCGCGCGCTATTTGACTACTCAAGAAAGCGTTAATGCTCTAAGTTTAGCCGAAGCTTTTGTCATTGCAGTTAATGCAGTGGCTGAACTCGGTGGTGCACAATTAAATGATCGTACCATGTATGATGCACTTTACCCTGCTGCTTTAACCTTTAAACATGCGTTATTAGCTGGAGAGACACCAGCTATGGCTTGGCAATTAGCAGTTGACGACGGCGAAAATGGCGCACAACTTACCGCACAGATGTTACCTAAATTAGGTCGCGCTAGTTACGTTGGTGAACGCGCGTTAGGCATTCCAGATGCAGGTGCGACAGCGGTAGTGGTGTGGTTAAAAGCAATTTTAATTTAATAACTCTAAAGTTCTAAAGAGTTTAGAATTTAAATGTGGCTATCTAAATTAAAGAAAGCTACATTTAAATCAATAAATTAGCACAAATTTAAATTATATCCTACAAGCAAGAATAAACCAAATAGTTGTATGCCTTTATATCTGCAAATACGTAATTTATTGTTCCTGATTTAATTTAGCGCAAAATTAACTTAAACTGTTGATTATCACCAATATAGTCAAGCAAGTAACAACTATCTGCAGTTAATTCACCAACTAGATTTACGCGCTGATCAGCTGGTAAATCACGCTTACAAATTTGTAATTCGCCACTATAACGCAAATAATGCAGATTATCCACACAGACACTTCCGCGTGGTCGTAGAGTACAACACTCGGGATTTATTTTCCGTGAAACATAACTATTTTCCAGCAACATTAAACGACTTTCCTGACTACGCACCACTTCTTCAGCCGCATCAGGACGATTGGTATGTGTTCCATTTAATAATTCTGCATAACAAGAATTTGCACTAAATTTAGCTAGTTCTAATTCAATAACGGTAGTCTCCAATTGCCCGATTTGTGTCAATATGCCGACACTTGCGCAAGCATCACCAATAAATAAATTATCAATCCCCAACTGAAGTAAAATTTGCCCTGCAATTCGCGGTGACATGTCACGAGTAAACTCAAGGGTTGGTAAACCTTCATAAAGTGGTCCACGCTTGGCTTCAGTTAATGCAATAAAGGCACTAACGGGAATATTATAGCGTTTGAACAAGGCATTTTTACGCAAAAGTGCGTCAACACCAATTCCAGTGTTTTTGCGCGGATAGTAATTATGACAAGCGCTTAAATTAGCTGGATTAGCGCCTGCTGCCATGATCTGTGTAATAAATTCTGCCGTGGCTGTACTGGCGTTTAATTCAATCAATAAACCCTCGCTGTTATTACTATACTCGGCAATTTGCTCGGGTTTAAAGCCATAATCCAGTCGAATCCCACTTAAACCCAAACGCTTAAATGCACCTAAATCATTGGCGACAATCCCCAAATAAGCATAAGCATTGGGTGAAATATCGGCAATTACGCGCATCTCAAGCTGCTTGGCCAAATTTAAAACCTGTTCAAACTGACTAATTATTTGCGCATAATCTGCCTCGGGAATATGCAATGAGGTAAAAATTTGCCTAAATCCAGCTTGATACGCGTTTTTAATATACTCTAGATTATCGGCTAAAGAATAATCCATGCCTAAAAATATTGAAATTCCACGTGCCATGTTTGCACCTTATTTTATATGACTAAACAATTAATTTTACTATGCGGCGTCATTAAAAGCTTGATTGTATTCTTCATGAGTTATTTGCATGGTATCAGATGGTGCAGCCGAAAGTAAGCTTACGATAATTGCAGCCACGCCACTGAAGATAAATCCAGGAATAATTTCATATAAACCAAACCATTCAAACTGTTTCCAAATCAACACCGTTAATGCACCAACAATAATTCCAGCAAGCGCTCCAGATTTGTTAATTCGTGACCACAGCAAAGATAACAGCACCACAGGACCAAATGCCGCACCAAATCCAGCCCAAGCATAACTCACCATTTTTAGTACTTTACTTTCAGGGTTAGTGGCTAACCAAATTGCAATGATTGAAATAACTAACACCATTACCCGCCCAATCCAGACTAATTCACGCTGAGTTGCATTTTTACGTAAAAAGGTTTTATAGATATCTTCAGTTAAAGCACTGGAGCAAACTAACAACTGACATGATAAAGTACTCATCACAGCGGCTAAAATAGCGGCTAAAAACATTCCTGCTAACCATGGATTAAATAATAATTTTGAGGCTTCAATAAATACAGTTTCTGGATTGGCATTGACGACTAATGCTTGATCTGGATGATTACTAAAATAAACCATTCCAAAAAAGCCTACCGCTACAGCGCCCACAAGACATAAAATCATCCACGTCATACTAATTCTACGCGCAGCAGGAATTGAATTTACCGACTCAGCTGCCATAAAACGCACTAAAATATGCGGTTGACCAAAATATCCAAGCCCCCAGCCTAACAAAGAAATAATTGCTACGGCATTCAAATTTCCAACCAATTGTAAGGCTGATGGCTTAACGGATTCAACAAAGGCAAGGCTAGTGCTAACACCGCCATTATCATAAATTACCATCAGCGGAACCATTAATAAAGCGGTAAACATTAGCGAAGCTTGAATGGTGTCCGTCCAACTAACCGCTAAAAACCCACCGATTAAAACATAGGCAATGGTTGCCAATGCACCAATCCAGAGTGCCGATTGATAACTAAAGCCAAACATATTTTCAAATAATCGCGCACCAGCGACCACGCCTGATGCACAATATAACGTAAAAAATACCAAAATTACAACTGCTGTAACAATGCGCAAAATATTATTGTCATCTTCAAAACGACGGCTAAAATATTCGGGTAAGGTTAACGCATTTGAACATTTTTCAGTATAAACGCGTAAGCGTCCAGCCACAAAACGCCAATTTAGCCATGCGCCCAAAGTTAAACCAATCGCAATCCACGCTTCAGAAATTCCATGTAAAAAGACGGCGGCAGGTAATCCCATTAAAAGCCAACCACTCATATCCGACGCACCAGCCGATAATGCCGTTACAAAACTACCTAGGCTACGTCCGCCTAAAATATAATCTGACAAGTTGTTGGTGGCACGATAACCAAGCCAACCAATTGCAAACATCGCAACTAAATAAATGGCAAAAGTTATCAATGTTGGATTACTATTCATCATCAGACGACTCCTCTAAAGTAAATTATGTATGATAAAGCAACAGTGCTTTCATTAACTGCATGAATTATACAAGATTCCAACGCCGAATTAACCCTAAAATTTTACAGCACATTGCTAAATGGCACACTAATTCTAACTTTTATCCTACATAAGGAGCTAGCCTGTAAAATGGACCGAGCTAAATTATTTCATCCAATTTAAAATCAATTTAGCGCAGTTTATCTTTATACGCTAAGGCACTATTATCGCGCTTAAAATTCTCTAGTGTAATTAAGCGTGCTTGACGTTTATCAGTCCAATAATTCCACGCCCAACGTAACATAATTCCTAACTTACTGTCGTAGCCTACCAAAAACCACACATGGACAAATACCCACATTATCCACGCAAAATAACCCGAAAATTCTAATTTCCAAATTTGTGCCACGGCTTTATTGCGTCCAATTACCGCCATATTGCCCTTATCAAAATATTTAAAAGGCGCAGATAGTTTGCCGACTAATTTATTTTTAATCACCCCAGCAATATAACTCCCTTGCTGCTTAGCAACTGGTGCAATCCCTGGTAATAAATTGCCTGCCGCAGTTTTGCAACTCGCGATATCGCCAAGCACATAAAGATTCGCAAATCCAGGCACGGATAAATCAGGATTTACCGCAATTCGTCCCATACGATCCAGTTCAACACCAGCTTGCGTCGCAATATTCTGAGTTAGCGGCGTTGCTTGCATTCCAGCTGCCCAGAGCACGGTGCGGGTAGCAATCTGTGATTCGATACCATCAGCAAGAATAGCAACATGATCTTTTTGAATATCAATAACTTTGGTATTTGTCAGCACCTTAACACCTAATTTAGTCAAGTTCCCTGTCGCAATTTTGGATAATTTTGGCGAATAACTCGGTAAAATACGTTCAAAACCTTCGAGCAATAAAATTTCTACATGCTTAGGATCAATATTCCGAAAATCATTTTTCAAAGTGTTATGTGCCAATTCGCCCAAAGAACCCGCTAATTCAACTCCTGTTGGTCCACTGCCAATAATTACAAAACGCATTTGCGCTTTACGGCGTTCTAAATCAGCTTCTTTTTCGGCACGTTCAAAGGCCATAAAAATTCGCTGACGAATTTCGAGTGCATCTTCCACCGATTTTAAACCTGGTGCATGCTCCGCCCATTGATAATTACCATAATAATTATGTGTAACGCCAGTTGCCACAATCAGGCTATCATATTCCAATTGCAAAGTATCGGTTAAAATAAGTTGCTGTTGCAAATCAATTTGGCGTACTTCGGTTTTATACACCGTAACATTTTTATGTTTTGCTAATACCGAACGCAAGGGTGAAGCAATTTCCGACTCGGACAAGCTCCCTGTTGCAATTTGATAAAGCAATGGCTGAAATAAATGAAAATTACGTTTATCTAATAATGTAACATTTACATTGGCATCTTTTAAGGCAATTGCCGCAGATAAACCCGCAAAACCACCACCAATAATAACCACACGATGTGCAGTTGTAATCATAAATTTCTCCACTAAAAAATAACGTTAGCGAATTGCTAAATGCAATAACAAAACTAGCCACAACCCTGAAATTGAGATAATCGTCTCAAGCAGCGTCCAAGTGGCAAAAGTTTCTTTAATGCTTAAATTAAAATATTCTTTAAACATCCAAAATCCAGCATCATTAACATGGGAGGCAATTAAACTTCCTGCTCCAGTGGCTAGAACCATCAAGGCTGGATTAACCGCACTAGCTATCATCAAAGGACTAACCAAACCAGCCGTAGTTAATGCCGCCACGGTTGCAGAACCCAAGCAAATGCGTAAAATTGCAGCAATTAGCCACGCTAAAACTAGTGGCGATAAACTGCTTTGTTGAAAAAGCGTGGCAACATATGAGCCTACTCCACCATCGACTAAAACTTGCTTAAATGCACCACCGCCACCAATTATTAACAACATCATGCCAATTTGGCGAATGGCTTGCTCGAGAGAATTCATCACCTGCTTGATAGGAATTTTACGAGCATAGCCCATGGTGTAAATGGCAAATAATAAAGAAAGTAACATTGCCATGCCTGGTGCGCCAATGAATTCAATGATTTTTTTCAGCGGAGTATCCACTGGCAGAAGCAAAGAACCTAACGTAGCAATTAACATGAGAATCACGGGAAATAATGAAGTAAGCGCACTTAGCGCAAAACTCGGCAAATTATCCAGCGAATAATTCGCACTATTTTCAAATAGCGGTGGCGTAATTTTGCGACTAAATAGTTGCGGCATAAATTTCATTGCCATGCGACTAAATAATGGACCTGCAATTAACATCGTTGGAACGGCTAAAATAAACCCATACAGCAAAACTTGACCAATTGAAGCACCATAGGCGGTTGCAATTGCACTTGGTGCGGGATGGGGTGGTAAAAATCCATGGGTGGTTGAAAGCGCCGCTACCATTGGTAAGCCTAAATAAAGTACCGAAATACCTAGTTCACTGGCAATCGCAAAAACGATGGGGATTAATAAAACTAAACCAACTTCAAAAAATAATGCAATTCCGATAATAAATGATGCGATTACAACCGCAATTTGAATATGCGTGCGCCCAAATTTATTAATCAAGGTCGTCGCGATTTGATATGCGCCACCCGCATCAGCCACTAATTTGCCCAACATTGCGCCAAAACCAAAAACCAGCGCTAAATGCCCTAATTGTCCGCCGATTCCATTTTCAATAGTTTTAACAATGCTATTTAGATCCATACCGAGCATTAATGCGACTACAAAGGAAACACAAATTAGCGCAACGAAAGTATTAAGTTCAACTTTCATAATCAGAAATAATAAGATAATTACACCCAGTGCAACAATTAAGATTGGCATATCTGCTCCTTGTCGGTATTTATAATTCTAGATTGTGCTAACTTTAAATAAAGAGGTTTAAGTTGTTGATTCAAATCACTAAACAATTGATAACTTTGTGCATAACGTTTAACATTGGCTAAATTTGGTGTATAGCGCTGACCAATCTTAAGTAAATTTTTACTCATACTAAGATCTGTCAACATGCCGCAGGCATGAAATCCGAGCAACGCTGCGCCCCAACATGAGCTTTCCACACTTTCAGGAATGATAATTTCGCAATTGAAAATATCTGCCAAAATTTGACACCACAAACTCGAATGCGCAAAACCACCCGAGGCAATAATCTTATTCAACGAAGTGGCAGGCGCTATTTCAAGCAACTCCAACACCGCTCGTAAATTAAAACTAATTCCCTCCAACACCGCTCGCGCCAGATGCTCTTTAGTATGCTGATGGCTTAAACCAAAAAAACTTCCGCGTGCATTGGCATCCCATAATGGCGCACGTTCACCTGCTAAATACGGTAAAAAGAATAATCCATCGCTACCTGCATTAATTTTAGCGGCTGCCGCTAACATTGGCGCATAATCATTGCCAAGCGTAGCTGACGTTTGCGGTGCATAAATTTGCTCATAAAACCATTGTAAAACAATGCCACCACTGTTGACTGGACCACCAATTATCCATAAATCAGCCAATAACGGATAACAAAAGGTGCGCGCAGCAGAATCTAAATGTGCGGTTTTACTCGCACGACGTAATGCGCCACTGGTACCAATCGTTAATGCCACGGAGTATTCATCAAGCGCGCCAATCCCTAAATTCGCCAAACAACCATCACTTGAACCAACGATAAAACGGCACTCGGCACTTAAACCTAATTTTAGCCGTAAGTTCTCGGCTAAACTAGTTAATTGATAAGTGGTCGCAACGACTTGACTTAATTGCGTCGAACTAATCCCGGCTAAATTTAGCGCTGCTTGATCCCAAGCTAATTTATCTAAATTCAACATACCACTGGAGGCTGCAATCGAATAATCCACGATTAATTCACCAAATAATTGCAAAAATATATATTCTTTAATTGAAATAAAATAAGCGGCTTGATCAAATAATTTATGTTGTTCTTGTCTCAGCCAGATAATTTTAGCCAATGGTGTCATCGGATGATTGGGTACACCCGTGCGTTGGTAAAGTTCCTCCGCCTCAGGCTGTGCAGCCAGCCATTGACTCGCCGCTGCGGCACGATTATCCGCCCACGTAATACAACGGGTTACGGGTTGCTGGTGTTGATCCAAGACAATTAGGCTATGCATCGCCGAACTAAATGAGAGCGCAATTATTTGCTCGGCATTGACTTGCGCGCTTAATTCGGCAATAACCTGCAATACCGCCGCATAAATTTGCTCACTGTCTTGCTCCGCCATACATTGTAAATCTTGAAATAAGGGATAACCTTGTTGCGCAAAACCAAACATTTCACCATCAAGGCCAAATAAACCCGCTTTGGTGCTGGTTGTGCCGATATCAACTCCAAGAACATATTGGTTATGATTCATTTTTTACAATAGCTTTTCTGTAATAAATTCCCCAGTTTCATAATTAAAATAAGGCTTTAATTTAAATAACTCAACATTATGATACCCGCAAAATTCTTTTATTTTATTGACTGCCGTTTCATCTTCTTGAAAATCCCAACCTAAGTAAATTTTTTTAGGAAATGGTAGATTAATTAAACTAACACCTCCATTGCCACCAATATCATCATCACTTCTAGAAAAAGCTTCGTCACTATATGCATAAAAATACGGTTCTGATTTATTTTTACATTTAAATTTCTGTAAGCACTCGATAGATTTCTCAACTGATTGACTTGCTACTGGTTTTAAAAAATCTTGATGAGTATAGAAAGCAGTAACCAAGCGATATTCATTTTCATGTTGCCAAACAATGGATTTAGTTGTTACAAAACTTCTAGCTAATTCATTTAGCGTTTTATACATGTTGGTCTCTGGTAATTTTGCTGAATATAGCCATTGTGTTTGTTTTAAATTAGCTTCAAATGCACTTAATAAATAACTTGTATCTGGCGTATAGGATACTCTTAATAAGAATTTATTATTTATAGCTAGATGTGATTTTACTGAATTCACAAATTGATTAACAAATGTAACTGTCTCTCTAGCTTCTGTCTCAGACCGTAAATTAAAAGAACTAATATCAATCTCACCTCCACAATGTGTATTTTTAACGGCTGAATATAAATGTTTTAATGCTTTACATCCAACTTTAGTTTTACAAAAATTTATTTTTTTATTCAATATGCATTGCTTAATTTGCTCTTCCGAGAATAATGAATTTTGATAAATTTCATTATCAAATTTGTTAAACGTATTAATTAACTTATTCAACGATGTTTGATTCGCTCTATCATCTAGCTCAGCATAATCAAATTCTACCGCAATCCCTTTTCCGCTATTGGCATAAATTCCCCACATATTAGTAGTCTCAATTTGATTCGCTCTTTTACCAATAAAACTTACAATGTGAATAACATTATTAATTTTTTGTACAATGTAATCAACATGCTTTTCGGTAAAATTATATTCTTTAGCATATTTCTTAACTTCTTCATCAGACAAAAATATTTTACTATCAAAAAGGTCATTAAATTCAGATGCTAAAGACATTTTTATGGCTTTTTTTGACCCCAACTCAAATGAGTTGGGATAATATTTTGTAAACTTTGTTAAAACATCAGGTTGCTGCACTTACTGACTCCTGTCTTTTTTCTGCTTTAAACATTTAAATATATCTAAATAAGCATAAGTTTTTATTTAAAACAAGCTATTGTAATTACCACTTTTAAAATAACAAATCAATAACGTTGAGTATTAATACACCAAGCTATTAAACACCTCAAAATAATTCGCAAACGTCTTGCCAACACACTCATAATCATTAATCACAACAGGCACGCCGCCAAACGCAAGCAAAGAAAAGCACATTGCCATGCGGTGATCATTATAGGTATCAATCGCAATATTCGGTAAAATTGTATCTGGTGGCGTAATCGTAATTGAATCAGCGGTATAGCTCACTGTTGCGCCAACTTTGCATAGTTCGGTATAAATCGCGAGCAAACGATCGGTTTCTTTAACTTTCCAGCTCGAAATTCCGCTAATTGTCGTCGTACCTTTGGCAAAAATCGCGAGTACTGCGATGGTCATCGCCACATCAGGCATATCTTCCATATTGATATTGATTGCATTTAATGCTTGGCTGCGCACCACGATATTATCGGCATTATATTCAACTTCTGCGCCCATTTGCGCTAACACCAGTGCAAAATTCTTATCACCTTGCAAGCTAGTTGCTGAAAGATGATTAATTTGCACTTGTCCACGCATCGCACCCAAAGCTAAAAAATAACTTGCGGAACTCGCATCGGGTTCAACGGTATATTCCACGGCGTGTAAATTCTCAATTGGATAAATTGTAAAACAATTTGGACTGGTTTCTGCGGCTTTAGCACCAAATAGTTTCAGTAATTCCAGAGTGATCTCAACATACGGGCGCGAAATTAATTCGTCATAAATTTTGATAGAAATTTCACGTTTCAATTGAGGTAACGCCATTAATAAACCAGTTAAATACTGGCTGGAAATTTTGCCGCTCAATTCAATTTGTGGTAAATTGCTATCTTGAAAAGCCTGTGTGTGTAATGGTGGATAGCCCTCATTTTCCACACACTCAATTTGCGCACCAAGTTGACGTAACGCCGCCAATAAATCTTTAATCGGGCGTTCTTTCATCCGTTGAATCCCAGTTAAAACATAACTACCAGGTAACACCGCTAATAATGCGCTTAAAAAGCGAATTGAAGTACCTGAATTACCTAAAAACAACTCCGCTTGCGCCACGGGTAATTTACCTGCGCAACCATGAATTCTATAACTTGAGCAATCATTGGCGGCGGTAGCAACTTTTTCAATTTGCACACCCAATTGACTTAATGCCGCTAACATTAACTGCACGTCCTCACCAACATCAGGTACATTATGAATTAAGCTGATGCCCCCCGCCATTGCGGCTAAAGGTAACACTCGATTAGCAATACTTTTTGAACCCGGTAAATCCAATACCGCCAAAAGTGATTTATTGGTTGCCGCTAAAGGCATTTGTTGTGCAAGAGTTTTCATAGGTTTCATTTCTTAAAATAAATTATGGAATTTTGCGCTAAATTAAGCGACTGGAGATAAAATTAATTAAATTTATTCAATCAGTTATCTTATACTCAACGCGTTTATTTAGTTTATTTAAAATTAGCAAATATAAGTGTAATTGGTGTTGGCACGGCAATTTTCACGGCTTTACTCAAGCTGCCATTATGTTGATTGACTTGGTAAATCGTCACATTATCTGAACGCTGATTGGCAATGCCTAAATATTTACCACTCGCATCTAGAGCAATATCACGCGGCCAATCGCCTTCCGATGAAAATTCTTTGATATAAACTAATTCGCCATTGGCTTTAATTGAAAATTGCGCAATGCTATTTTGCCCACGATTAGCAACATATAAATAACGTTGATCAGGGCTAATTACCGCATTGGCTGGATAATTTCGGTCGCCTTTTAATGCACCGTTAAACGTATGAATTTTTTGCTTAAAGCTCATTTTACCCGTAGCGCTATCGAGTGTATAGACAAAAATATAGGAATATAACTCATCAACTAAATAGATAAATTTATTATCTTGAGAAATTGCCATATGCCGTGGACCAATTGGCAACTTATTATTTTGTGGATCTAAAATAATATTTTCAGCTAATAATGTCAATTGATTACTTTTGGATTCATTATGATAGGTAAACACTTTATCGAGACCCAAATCAACTGCCAAAATTAAATCTTGCTTATCTTGAGCATTAATCACATACACCGAATGCGTATGCGGACTACTTTGACGACTGGCATCCTTACCATGTCCAACATAAGCGCTATATTTAACATCACTTTCTAAGGCACCATCCGCAGTGAGATTGTAGGCACTAATTCCAGCACTCCCAGCCGCACCGCTACCATAATTTGCCACATAAAGTTGTTGTCCAGATTTATTTAACGACAGGTGCACAGGATACAGACCACGGCTGGCTTGAGTATTTAACAACTGTAAACTACCATCGGGTTTGATGTCATAAGCCGCAACAAAGCCTGATGATTCGCCGTTATATTCACCGACTTCATTCGCGGTATAGAGTTTATTTGCATTAATTAATAAATACGAGGGATTCGTTGCTTTTATGGCTAATTGCGCAGCTTGTGCGACGCCATTTTTAGGGTTAAGCTCAATTTGATAAATTCCATTGCCATTGCCAGATGGTTCACCATCCGTGGTATAGCTCCCGACATACACATTAAGAGCTCCTGCATTGATAACTTTACCCAGAAAAAATAGACTGCTTAATAGTTTGATTAATTTCATAAATTCCATTTCTAAATTAAAAATAGCGTGCTTCATTTAAATAAAAACACTCACCACAACTTGAGCTAGGATCAGCTACAAATTAGCTCAATAATTGGCAACGCTGTTATAAAAAATCCAGACCGCTTTAGATCTGGATTTATGTCAGCTAATTAGTGCTGATAAGCCTTATGGCGTAAATAGTGATCCATTATCACCAAGGCTGCCATGGCATCTACCACTGGCACGGCGCGCGGTAATACACACGGATCATGGCGTCCTTGGGCTTCCAATTCAACTTCTTGATAATCAACATCTAAGGTAACTTGCTTTTTACTAATTGTCGATACAGATTTAAATGCAACGCGAAAATAAATATCTTCACCCGAAGAAATTCCACCCAGTACACCACCAGCATAATTAGTTTTAGTGCGCAATTCACCGTTTTCAAGTACAAATGGATCATTGTGTACCGAACCACGTAATTCAACCCCAGCAAATCCAGAGCCAATTTCAAAGCCTTTAACAGCATTAATGCTTAACATAGCTTTACCTAAATCGGCATTTAAGCGATCAAAAACGGGTTCACCAAGTCCAACTGGTACATGACGAATCACACATTTAATTACCCCGCCGATTGAATCGCCATCATCGCGAACTTCTTCAACCAATTTAATCATTTCTTTGGCAACTTCTTCATCAGGACAACGAATAATATTTGACTCAACTTGATGCATTTCAACTAAGCTATGATTTAGATAAGCTTTAATATTGCCGACTTGCTCAACAAAACTGATAATCTCAACGCCAAGTTCTTGCTTCAGAAATTTCTTGGCAATCGCACCCGCTGCAACCCGCGCTAAGGTTTCACGGGCACTGGCGCGACCTGAGCCACGATAATCCCGCATACCGTATTTCATTAAATAGGTAAAATCAGCGTGCGATGGGCGAAAAACATTCTTGAGATTATCATAATCTTGAGAACGTTGATCTTTATTATACGCCATCAATAAAATTGGCGTACCTGTGGTTTTACCCTCAAAGATACCAGATAAAGCATGAATTAAATCAGCTTCAGAACGCGGCGTAGTGATCGCGCTTTGTCCAGGTTTACGGCGATCTAAATCAGCCTGAATTTCTTCCAAACTAATTTCAATTCCTGGCGGACAACCATCAATAATCACACCAACCGCTCCACCATGCGATTCACCGCAAGTGGTTATTTTAAAGAGTTTACCAAAACTATTTCCAGACATAAGCGCGCATCCTAGCAAGTAATTATTTAGTTAAGCTTTTAACGAATTTAGCCAAGTTTTCTAAACCACCATCTAAATCGTCTTCATCGGCACCATATGAGAAACGCACATAACCAGGTTGACCAAAACCACTACCTGGTACTGAGGCAACGTTGGCTTCTTCAAGTGCTCGAATACAAAATTCATCATCGCTCATTCCAGTTACACCTAAACTAGCTAAGGATGTAAACACATATAATGTCGCTTTAGGTGACTCTAGTTGAATACCAAAATATTTTCTAAATGCATCGACAAAAATATCACGGCGATGTTTCATGGTTTCATTTACCCATTGATTAATTTCATCGGCATGTTTAAAGGCGGCTAACGCACCATGTTGGGCAATTAAACACACACCAGTGGTGCTTTGAGTACTTAGCGCACTCATGACATCAATGATTTCAGGTGCAGCAAATAAGAAGCCAACCCGCCAGCCAGTCATTGCAAAGGCTTTGGATGCGCTTTGAATCACGACCACATTTTTTTTATACTCAGGGAAGCTACCACACGACACATATTCATCATCGGTATAAACTAAAGTACTGTAAACTTCATCGCTAATAACCAATAAGCCTAATTCAACCGCCATTGCAAGCAATGCCTGCATTTCGCTACGGGTATAAATGATACCGGTTGGATTAACGCCATTATTTAACATTAACACTTTGCAATCCGGAGTATATGCCGCTTTAAGCATTTCTGGCGTCAATTTCCAGCCACCGGCTTCACTCGTGTTGATAATTACTGGTTTACCGTCCATGATTTTCGTTATTGATGGATAAGATACCCAAAATGGCGCTTGGATCATTACACCAACTTTATCGCTCGGATTAGCTTTTAATGGAGAATTTAAACCACATAAATATTGCAGCAGTAAATAAATCGCCATTTTCCCACCTGTCGTGAGAATACATTCGTCTTGAGTAAATGAAGAACCATATAATTTATTCATCCGCTCGGCTGCTGTTTTACGCAGTTCATTTAAACCCGCTGGGCTTGGATAAGGAATATCGCCTTGTTGAATAAATTCATTAGCGGCATCACGGACAACTTGTGGCGTCATCATTTTAGGTTCGCCAGCGCTTAGATTATAGACCCGAATTCCTGCGGCTTTTTTAGCCTGTGCAATTGAATTAATTACAACCGTTACCGATGCTTGGAGTTTACCGCTCATTTTGTTGGACCTTTCTAGATTCTTCAATTAATAATTCAAATAACTTAGCAACCATGCTTGGCGCCAAATTATATTCCTCACAGACCGTATCATGGAATTCGCGGAGTAGCGACTCACGAGCACTATCCAAAACAGGTAAATTATGTTGTTTTTTATATGCACCAATTTCTAAAGAAATTTGTTTGCGCTTGGCAATTAATTCAATAATTTCAGCATCTATTTCGGTGATTTTAATGCGTAACTCTTCAATTTGACTCATTTTAATCTACTTTCTTAACAACAATAAAGCGCGTAATATTCGGTTGAAGGTCTTGAATACCTTGTTTTAACATAACTAAGCCATAGCTTCTGGCGGCTTGAGCGGAAGCAACTACCCCCGCATTGGCAGGTAAAACACCGCTAGCTAAATCCCGTGCCGCTTTGGCAGTATCGCCCCAATCAATTAATTTGAAGCCATGATGATTGATGAAACATTTACACTGTTCAAATGCGGGTGTATATGAATATAACTCTTTAATATCATTGATGTCTAATTCGCTTTTAGCTAGCAAACATTGCTCAACATTTAGCTGTAAATCATCAATTGGCATAAAATTATATTTACCCATGGCACTAAAGGCTGGCCAAACAATCCCACTATTATAATTCACAAACGGAAAAATACCAACATCAATTTCATCATTAACTAATGCCGCCAGCACACCTTCCATATCAATTAGGTAAACCATTTCAGATTTACCACCTTGTGCTTTTGCCGCATAAAGAAAGCCTGCTTCCTCAGAAAATGATCCAACGTCACCAGAAACGCCAATTCTTAACATTATCTAACCCTCTAATTAACCTTATGTTTTACAGCTAATTCTAATAATAACGCCTCAGTCTTATCCCAACCAAGACAAGGATCGGTAATTGACAAACCATTTAGATTAATCGCTTGACCATTTTCAGCATTTTGACGTCCTTCGAGAATAAAACTTTCGAGCATAAAACCTTTAACCAAAGGCTTTAATTCTGGATGCGCAGCTAATTCATCAACTACTTTTAAGACAATATTAGCTTGTTCATTATGTTCTTTAACCCCATTGACCACACAATTATCATGACTAACATCCACAATAATCGCTGGATTAACTACGTTATTTTTAACAAATAATTTCGCAACATCCGCAAGATCTTCCATCGCATAATTGGTTTTACCCTCGCTACCGCGCAAAACTAAATGTGCATATTGATTACCTGCGGTTTTAACTTCATAACCATCAAACACAATATAATGCGGATGTTGGGCAGCTAAAATACTATTAACCGCAATTTTAAGTGAGCCATGGGTTGGATTTTTCATTCCAACTGGACAATCTAAGGATGAGGCAAAAATACGATGTTCTTGATCTTCGGTACTGCGAGCACCAAT
>JAIETT010000021.1 GCA_019744945.1 Burkholderiales bacterium | reverse complement strand
CTAGCTATGGCAGCAATAGCCCAACGACCAATTACAACATTTCAGTTCAATTGCCTGAATCAACCGATGTCACTCAGCTAGTTCCAACATTTACGCTATCGACAAATACAACAGAGATACTTGCCAATGGTATCCCTACGCAAAATGGTCAATCGCAGCTTAATTTTAAAACGCCAGTTATTTATACCGTTAAAGGCTCGTCACCAGCTGAAATTAATACCTATACAGTGGCCGTTAATTATGGCATCTTAACCAGCAACATTAGCGAAAGTACTTTTTATTCGATACAAAATGGATTAAGCACGGATGTGGTGGTAACAATAACTGGTGCCTCGAATGCAAATGGCAAGATTATGTCCTCACGGCAAGCTTATAGCATTGGAGATGTTGAAGTCATGGGTACACCAAGTTTCAAAGAAATTATTCATGGAATTGTCAGTGATCAACCGACACAGCCACCAATTGGAAAACCTATCGCGCTGGTTGCGGTAGGTGCATTATTACTTTTTTTACCTAGCGTCATTGATATCGTAGAGTCTACAATGTTTAATAAATATTACTATCCACCGCTAAGCTATGAAATCCCTGTGCAACCTTAATAAGTCTATTAACATTTTGATATGAGATTAGATTATTTCAAGCTGGCTCATCAAAGAAAATAATTGGTATGTAATCAATGTATCCGTACGCTTTAGCTTTTTCAATTAGTGCAGAAATATTATTCGTATCAAATTTTTTATGAAGTTGACTTCTGATAATTGAATTGATAGTTGAACTTTTGGGACTAGCGGAGTGATAAACATCTTGTAGGATTGCCCCTATTTCTTTGTTGCTTTTACCTAATGATAATAAGAAGAGTACCTCTTCTTCGCGAGAAGTCAAGTTAATGTTCATTTGGTTGATCTTTTTTGCATTAGTACTGTTCACATAGTATGCTATTTTGCTTGTCGACATAAGCGTCTGCAGAGGTAATGAAACTTTCATCGTATCTATAATAGATAACATCCCAATTAATTCCTCATGATTGTAAATAGGCGAGGTTTTGAATTCAACCATAATTACTTTATCATCAATACCTTTAATTATCACTCTTTGTGTTGCAGCTCCATCTGCGATTGCTTGCTGACTAATGCGCCCTATTTTATTGGCGTATTTAGAAATAAACGAATTTAATTCAGATATTTTTTTACCAAGTACATCATTACATTGAGTAAAATCCAAAAACTTACCACTCCAACTAAATACCCTCCAATCTGCGTCAACAATCACGCAAGTTTCTCCAAAATGTAAATTTTGAATATAACTATTTAAATTTTCTAATGTACTTCTCATATTAGATATCCTGAAACATAACGGTCTATAATGAGCGAGGATTATACAGCGAATAAATCTTTCTATGTAAAGTCAATCTAAACGAATAGCTTTTTTAGCTATTGCGGCTCTCCGTTACCACATGTAATAATGCTCAACTTAAAGTGTTGCATCAAAGCAAATAACATTGCAAGACACGCTACATTTATAACTATGTAAATTTAAAATATTCTTATGTGCTACGAGCTGATTACTTGGTAAGTATTGTCAATAATGAAATCCATACTCATTTACGGTACTATTTAAGTTGTTTAATTTTATCTGTGTAAAACACGGTTTAGTCTCACAATGCAAGAATTTAATAATAAAGGTCAATTATGAAAAAAATTATTTATACTCTTCTTCCTCTTTTTTGCGGAATTTCTCTTGTTGCTTGTAACGATGGTGGTAATACTACTGCGTCAACTCAGCCCAACTCTCCAACTGATACCAGGTTATCAAATGTCGGTTTAGCTACCAAAATACTTCCATTAGAGACGCTTAATCAATATCCTTTAGTAGCTGGTGAAAGTTTAATTACCGCAGAATCATTAGAGTTAACCTATGAAACGTTATTTTGTCAATTAAAAACTGATGAATCAGATCCTTCAAAGAGTATTTTACTGAGTAATGATAAATGTCAAGCTGACATTGCATGGATCGCAAGCCAAGCAGGGACGGCTAATTTTAATTTAAATAATCAACCTATTTTAAATAACCCACTAAGTATAACTGGTGTTACCTTTGAGTCAATTACCTACACGACGGCATTACCTTCAGGTGCACCAGTTACCGTATCTGGTGGCTTAATTTTGCCTGTACTTACTGACACAACTAAAATTAAAGGTGTTATTATGTATTTTCATGGTACTACGTTTGATAAATCAACCGTTGGATCAAATTATGAATCAGATGGTGAAGTTAGAGCCGCTGCGGCAGTATTTGCTACCCAAGGTTATATCGTGGTGTTACCTGATTATGTTGGTCAAGGTGTAGATTGGGCAGATGTCCATCCGTATGTACTTTACCCTAAAATTAGTGTTCAAACCGCACTGGATATGTTAGTTGCAGTAAAACCGATCATCCAAACAACCTATAACACAACTCAACCGCTCAAATTATTTTCAGCTGGATATTCAGAAGGTGGAGCTTATTCATTGTGGTTTAATAGTATGATTCAAAATAATCCAAGTAGCTTGGATTCGTTCTATAAATTAACTCATTCTGTTGGCATGGAAGGTGCTTATAGTGCATCTGATGTTACCAATGGATTCTTATTTAAGGATGTAGCTAAAGATATTACAAATACTTATAATATACAAGACCAAGGATTAACTAACATGGTAAAACCATTGTTAACTGCGGATGCCTTGTTATCTTATACTACATATAATGTAAATTCAAATTATGATCAAGTATTTAACATGAGTTTCTTTAATATGACGTGTGGCACGGATTGTAAGGTTAACTCTCAACAAGTTAATATTCAAACCGCGTTTGCGCTGCCTGATACTATGATTGCTCCACAACTACTATTTAGCGCAGAAAGCCAAACTGCGAATGATGCAACCTATCCCTCTGGATACGTAGATATGTCAGCGTCTTCTAAAAATTCAATTAATTCTTTAGTTAGCCCAACGTTACTTGGATCTGGTCATAAAGGTTTAATGGCAATAATGACGGCAGCTGATGTTAATTTGGGCGGTCTGCCAAATGGTAGTGTAAGTATTATAAGCTTAAAACAGGATTCGGTTGTCTCAAGAAATAATTTTGACTGGCTATTAAAGAGATATCCAACTCAAATTGCGGCAAATATTCTTCTTCCAGAAGATAATATTCAGGTTGTGTCACCATTGGATGGTACGTATCATTCAGTTGATCATCTGAACGCGCTTACTTATGAGTTTTTATATACAGTGAATATTTTTAATTCTTATTAATTTTAATTATCACAATAATATTAAAGTACCAACCATTTAAGGTTAGTACTTAACAATGTCATTAAAAATATAACAATAGCTGCACGTAATCATTTGGGTTATGTCGGGTTTAAAATGTTATTACTGCAAGAAAGAAATGTTATGAAAAAAATTATGCTACTTATGCTACTTGGTACATCAACGTTAGTTACTGCAAATGCAGCTGCCTATATTGATGCCAACATCGGTGTGAATACTTCATGGAGCACACTTGGTCTAAATGCCGATGCTGGTTATATGTTTAACCGTTATGTCGGATTAGAAGGTGGTTTAACCTATAGCCCTGGTTATTCATATAATTGGGGACCATATTCATATACTACAAGTTATTGGATGTTAGATGGTGCAGTAAAGGGCGTTTTACCATTGACAGATGTATTTGCATTGTATGGTAAATTAGGGATCGCATTTAATAATTATACTAATTCATGGAGCGGTTGCAATGGATGTGACGGTCCAAGCTATGATGGTTCCAATGTTGGAGTATTAGCCGCGGTAGGTGCTCAATTTAACCTCTCTCGTCAATGGTCATTACATATCGAAGACTACACATCAACTGGCGCAAACCCAAATTTCTTAATGTTCGGTGGTCAATTTAATTTTTAATTAGAAAGTACTTATATATGCAACAAATCTTAATAAAATCCATAGCGATATTTATAATGGCAACAGTTGTAACTGCATGCAATAGTGGGGGTAATTCAAATCCTACAACTTATTTGCCTGCAGGAACTTATAACTTGGCATTAACTAATCAACAACCTCAGACTTGTCCAACAACCGGAGGCGACATAGCAAATGCTATAACTTCTGATGGACAAGGAAACCTATGTGTTGACGTTGCTGGTGGTGATTGTCAATACTTAAATATTGCTAGCAATCCATGTTTGATTTCAAGTGGAGCATCCTCTGATGTAACTTTAAATAGCACATTGAGTAATTGTCAGTTAAATTCAAATGGTCAGTTTATTGCCTCTATGCAAGCATCCGTAACATTGCCAAGCGCTTCTATGGGGTGTAATTACACTCTTACTTTAACGCCAACGCCCTAGTAACAACATTACTGTGTTTTGAGGTGTAAAATAAAGCACACATTAATTTGATATACCATTAACATGTTTTACGTGGTTTCATATTACAACAAATAGCAAAACAAGGCGTTAAACCTTATAATATTCATGAGCAAAGAATATAAAACCACGTAAATTTCAACCAGATAGATTAAAGAATCAACTAGCGAATATGCAGCATAGTTTCGTACAGCTAACCGATAAAATAAACCCCGCCTATCTTTTTATCAATAAAACGCAACAAGACGAATCATTAGTTTCACAAAATAGCAACACGTCTAATCCACGCTGGCTAATTGGATGCTCATGTTGTGATTGCAAAATATCACGCAAGCAATATTTAAACTCTACCACATTTACTAACAACGATAAACCAAAATGATCTTAAAATATATAGAAGCAATGATGAATAAAAATCATCAAATAACGTTTATTATTATTGATCTATTTCTTATCTGCTGGATTGCTGCTGCTGGAAGTTGTGCTTCAAGCCACAATCAATTCAACAGAGTTATCATCAAGTAATTAAATCTCTGGCACGTTATGATCTAGATAATATCTCCGCAATATTAATAGCAAGGCAAAGAATAACGACAACGAATGTAACAAGATTAATTCCACAAATAAGAATATTCTGAGCTCCCCTCCAAATTATCACTCAGCGTTCCATTCGAGTTGACAACTTTTACCCAACCATTGGCGGTGACATTTGGGATAATTGGCTGATCATTTAAGTGTACAAAATGAATTCCTTGCTTAATCGCGCCATTACCATTCGAATAGGTCAAACCACAAGCTTCGATCAATGTGCCGATTATTAAACTCGACAATGGTGCTGGCACGGCTTTATTCGGTTGAGCAACATCATAGCCCGCGGCAAACGCATTATCTACTGCCATGTCATAAGCCGCATTTGGGTTAGTCGTGCCGAGTGGATTAATTGTAATATGGGTGTGCGATAACTCAACACCTTGACGCAGTGAACCGCTTTTATAAACTGGCGTCGCTGCGACCGTACCGACTAACAGCACTCCACCATTGCTATGACACGACTCGGCATCTTTTTCATAGCCAACAGGAACTGTAGGGGTGATAACTTGTGTTGATTGAGTGTGAGAATTATTTAAATTAGCGCTGCTATTCCCCGCTGGATTGCTCCCACCGCTATTACAAGCACTCAACATTAAAAGTGATACCAACGTAATTAGTACTTTATTCATTTCTATCCTTTGAAAACTAACTAAACCAGATTATTTCATTGATTGATTTATATAAAATAAAACTTCAAATCATTACTAGCTTAAATGTTATTTGTTTAAGATGTGCGTATTATATCTGGATGTGATTGAATTAATCTATAGCTATTTGTGGATATATGTTTCTTATTTTTGCATAAATAGCTTCACGCACAATTAAGCTTGGCTCACGTTACAAACTTTACTCACACAGCATAAGTCGGCTAGCATCTAATCCATAGAGCATAAAAAACCGCCACCTAATTTGGCAGCGGAATCAATCTAAATCTAGACCATGAGTTAAGGATTAACCTTAAATCCTTGTGGCACAGGCAAACCACGTGCGGCTAGCATCGAATTAAGTCGTGCAGGATCATCGGTAATAATTCCATCCACGCCCCAACTAATCAATTTATCCACCAACACAGGATCAAATGCGCCACCCGAATTCTCAGGCCAAGTCCAGACTACCACTTTTAGACCTAGGCTATGCGCTTCGTCGAGATCTGCTTTAGTTAATGCCGTGTCTTGTGGCTCATAGCATGAACCACCCAAGGCTTTAATCATTTGTGGTAATGAATTATTATAATTTTTCAATAACTTACCACCACTCCATAAACCAGCGGCTTTCTTATCCGTGCTGTGCATCCGTTCAATATCGTCACCACCAACCAAGAAGGCTAATTTAACCTGCGGATTCAATTTATGCAAATCATACAGCGGTTGCCAATCAAAAGATTGAATTTCAGCACGCGCAACCAAATCATTTTTAACTAAGAAGTCATTAACTTTCTTGGCAAATTCATGCGCAGAGACCGTCCATTTTGGATGACTTGGATCATTTTTAATTTCAATTTGGAAACCAACTTGCTTATCGCTAACTTGATTCACATAATCGACTACCGCCTGCAAAGTGGGCATTTTTGTGCCATTAAGCGCAAATTGATCGGGGAAATATTTGGCGTATGGACTTTGTGGATTGAGCATACCAGCATCATATTGTTCCAACTCGGCTAAAGTTAAATTTTTGACTAAATAGGGTTGAATGTTTTTATTAATTCCACCAGCGGAACTTTCTAACTGCGCATAAAAACTCTGCTTACTTGGTGCCCAAAATTTGCCATCCTTGCGTAAAATATCTGGATTTAACCACAGATCATGATCAACCAAAATCACACCATCTTTGGTAATCCCAATATCCATATCCACCCAATTCGTCCCGACCGCTAGACCAGTTTTATAGGCAGGTAAGGTATTTTCAGGTGAAAAACTGCGCGCACCACGATGAGCATAATTTTCCACATACTGACTACCTGCCGCATGCGGAACGCCTGCTACAATCGGCGCTGACGCATCATTTGTCGCATAACTAAATGCCACTAAACCACATAAACTCAGACTTAAAATTAATTTTTTCATTCATATCTCCATCGAATTGAACTATTTAATAAGATTAGGCACAACCACGCCAGTTTTAGGATCTAAGAACAATTTTGGACTCGCAGTTTTTTTATTAAAATCAAACATATTCAAAATTGAACCGGCATATTGATCGGCACGATCTGCACCCAAGGCAGGAATCCCCCAATTATACTCGATAAATTTCAACACCGAAGATTGATCGGTCAAAGTATGATCAACATAGTTATTTTTGGCATACGGTGAAATCAACAAAAACGGCAAGCGCGGACCAAAACCACGTCGTCCAACAATATCATCAAACTGCGATTTCGGCGGTGCAACATGATCATAATCGCCATCGGTATCATCATACATAATAATTACTGCCGTATCTTTCCATTCAGGTAATTGTTGTAATTGATTCAGATTATTAACCAACCACTCTTGTTCATCTAACGGATTAGAATAGCCACCATGCCCATCTTGATAATTTGGCGCTTTCAAATAACTTACCGCAGGTAATTTACCCGCCTTAGCGGCTAACCAAAAGTCACTCATATCATATTGGTGATTGGCTTGATCATTACTACCAATTAATTTAGTCGCGCTCGGTGCTAAATGATGTGGATTAGCGGTACTCGCATAATATTGAAATGGTTCATGATGCGGATTGTAATCGGATTTTTTCACCCCAAAATGATTGGCGGTAATTTTATTACATTGTGCACTAAGGCCTTGATAACTATCGGCCTTAAAGCCGCCTTGGAACCAGCCCCATGCAATACCTTTAGCGGAAAGGACATCGCCAATATTTTTACCAGCCGTAAAATAAGCCACCGCCGTGCCAGTATCGCCAGATTTACTCGTACCATAAGAACAATCATCATAGAATGGATTTGGATCCTCGATCATATGTCCATTTTCAATTACTTCACGTTCGCCAGTTGGTGAAACTACTGGACCAGTAGTTCCTGCCACCAAATTTAAAGCTCCAGGTGTAGATGGACCAAAGGTTGTGCCAAATGAATTATCATTAAGCGCAAAATTCTGGGCATAATTCCACATTGCAGTAACAGTATTACCATCATAATAGCCCATGACTTCACCAAGGCATTTTTGCTGATAATTCGCATCTTGGTAACTGCCATACTCGACAAATTTATTCAGCAAACCGCCGTTATTGGCTTTAATTTCCATTGGGTAATCATGATCTTGTGAGCAGGGTTGAAAATTACCCGCCATCCGATAAGGTTTAATGCTATTCGGATTACTCTCAATTAATTGCGGCGTCAAACCGTTTACGCTCGGTGTACCCGCTTTGGCGTGAAATGGTGTTTCATTGGCTAAATTCAATGCACGGGGATAAGTTGCAAAATAACGATCAAAGGAAACATTTTCCTGAAAAATTATCACTAAATGCTTGATCGGCGTTTGCGTTTTTAAACTTGGTGCGGCTTTAAATAATTTGGTTTGCGGGCTCGCTACCGTTGGATAATTTTGCGGTGGCGTCGCATTATTAATCGCCGACTCAGCACTTGCCGCGCCTAGCGCACCTGCAAGCATTAGACTATAAACTATTTTCTTTAACATCAATGTTTCCTTTTATATAATAAAGTCGGTGTTTTTGCGCGCATAAATATCTAAAATATAGGCTTTAGCCTCTAATTTACTATAAAAACACTGCGGTAATTTTTCTTCAATTTCATTACGGTAAATTATTTCTACCTCAGGATTCCCCAAACCTAATTCATGCATCGCGGTGTAGCGTCCTGAGGCTAATTTGATTAACAACATGCGTCCATATTGCTTCACAATTAAACTCCGAATGCTGGAGTGCTTATATTCAACATACAAATATGGTGCAATCCCCTTGCGCTCTTTAATCGATTGACTAGACTTGTTTTTTTGGCTCACCAATTAACTCAATTTAGAGAAAAACCAAAATTACTACTTTGTAAATCGCAGCGGAAAGTAATGCAGTAACTGGCAAAGTTAAAAACCATGCGGTTACCATTGAGCGCACCACCATCCAATTAATCCCGCGTCCATTATAGCCCGCACCCATAATTGAACCCGAGGCGGCTTGGGTGGTACTAACTGGCAAACCAAAATGTGAGGCTGCCAAAATCAGTGCACCAGAACTAAGCTCAGCCGAAAAGCCATTGGCGGGTTTTAATTTAGCTAAGCGGCTACTCAAGGTTTTGATAATCCGCATTCCACCAGCTAAAGTTCCTGCGGCCATTGCCATAGCGCAAATAATAACTACCCAACCCGGAATTGCACTCGTCGAGCTAACCACACCAAAACTAAATAAAGCTAAGGTAATGACCGCCATGGTTTTTTGTGAATCGTTTGAACCATGACTAAATGCCAATAAGCTCGAAGATAAAACTTGAATTTCACGAATGAAATTATTGGTTTTCCGTGGATTGGTATTTTTACGTAGCACTAACGACATGATGACCATAATCGTGAGGGCTAAAAAAAACGCGACTATCGGTGAAAACAACATTGGTAACACAACTTTTTGGAATAAGCCCGACCATTTTATTGCGGCAAAACCATCACCACTAACAATTACTCCACCAATTAGTGAGCCAATTAATGCATGCGATGAACTCGATGGAATTCCCAACCACCACGTGATTAAATTCCAACCAATCGCCGAAATTAAGGCCGATGCCAACAACGCATGGGTCACAAAATGCGCATCAAATAAGCCACTGGTAATCGTCTTGGCAACCCCTGTACTAAAATAAGCACCAATGAAATTAAAAATTGCGGCAATGATAATTGCTTGATAAGGCGATAAAGAACGAGTGGCAATTGGCGTAGCAACCACATTGGCAGTATCATGAAAACCGTTAATAAATTCAAAGATTAAAGCCACCGCAATTAACGCTAACAGAAAAAACGAGAGCGCCATGCTTACATATCCTTCACAGAAATTTGCATCACCAAGTCCGCAATTGAAGCACTGGTATCAATCGCATTTTCGATACTTTTATAAATTTCTTTAAGCTTTAAAATCATCATCGTGTCATAATTACCCGAGTACATTTCTTTCATTGCACGGCGTAAATCTTCAACCCCATTTTCTTCAAATTCATCGGTTAACTGCTCATCGTTACTAATTCGATCGTAATTACCATCTTTCAAGGCTTGCATTATATCGACTAAAACTTTGGTAATATTTTGCAGAGTGGTTGCACTGCCAATTAGACAATCATCGACTTTAATATCAATCCCATAAATTTGCAATTTAGTATTAGTTTTTACAATCCGTTTGGTCAGTTTCAACAACAACACCGATAATTCTTGAATATCTCCGCGATCAATTGGCGTAATAAATTGGTTGTTTAATTCAACCATGACTTTTTTCTCAATTTCCAAACCTTTTTGTTTTTGTTGGCGTAGTTCGCTCGATAACTGCGCTTCGGTAGCTTTATCTTTAGCGCTAATAATATTCGCAAAAATATTGGCGGTTTGATGAACATTTTCTGCACCAGCCACAAATAGATTAAAAAACACCTCACCTTTGGATGGGATAATTGCACGAATAATTTTTCTTAACATTTCAGTTCCTCTAGATGGATTAATTTTATAACTGGCAGTATTATATGCAATGCACCATGTTTAATTTAAATTAAATTTATTTCGTGATTGTTTTTTATATTTACACACCTAAAACAATATATTATATCGCAATAACCGCAAAAATTTTGCGCAAATTTGCTACTCAATAAAACAATATTTTCGCCCAAACGACGACTAAAGAGCTTTTGCTAAATTAATTTGGGTATAATTACGCGCTCAATAGCTCAAAATTTATAGGTCCTTACTATGTATTCTCTTTTTTATGACGTCTATCATAATTTTACTTATACCTTCATTTCATTATTTTCAATTCTTAATCCAATTGGGATGTCCGCCGTCTTTTTGGCGATGACCCAAAATTACCCAGCTCAACAACGCCGCCAAATGGCGTGGCGTGTGGCTCTATATGGAGCAGTTCTACTCACGACGGTTTTTTTCTTGGGCTCATATATCCTGAATTTCTTTGGTATTTCCATGGCAAGCCTGCAAATCGCAGGGGGGTTATTAATTTTTGCAACCGCATGGCAAATGTTAAATGCCCCAGCCACGCCCAATGAACAAGAGGCGATCAGCTCAGTCGAGCAAAGTAGCAACGATATTACATTTTTTCCGCTAACCATGCCAATTACGGCGGGGGCTGGCGCAATGGCAGTCACCGTGGCTTTAGCTGCCAATATTAATCTCGATGCTGATCAAAATAATTTAGTCAGTTATCTTGGTGCGACTTTAGGAATTATCGCAGTATTTATTCTCGTTGGGATTTGCTATGCATTAGCCGATCGAATTTTTCTCAAATTAGGTAAAACTGGAACCAATGTCGTAACGCGGCTAACGGCATTTATTTTATTAGCAATTAGCGTAGGCATTGTTTGGAGTGGTTTAAGAACCTTGATTTTAAGCTTACATTAATTTCCAACATCTTCTGATGTGGTAAAGCTTATTCACGAGCAACATAAAAATAATACGCGGATAAGATTGGGTATAAAAAAAGCATGGGATAATTCCCATGCTTTTTCGGTTAGTTGTTATAACCTATCATAAGTCCTTGAAAAAGTGTTTTGTACAACTGAGGTAAGGCTCAGAAGTAGAAGCACCTATAGAACAAGAAACATACGAGTTATCGCCTTCATTCACCACCGTCAGCAGCAACATTTGTGTTACAGAGTTTAATTTAACACTCAAACCACGCGGATAATTTAAACCAACGTCACTAATCGTTGGTAAAGCAGTGCCTGCAATACTATCACAGGTAAGTGCACTACCACTGTACGCACAAGGAATCAATTTATTATCACTATAGCTAGCCACATAATAACCGGTATTATAGGTACCAGTGTATGCAAAAGCGACACTTGAAGGATGATTGATCAAGTTTGTACTCATACACTTCGACGGATCTATATTTGTAATATCCACCATATTACAACTGTAAGTAAGGCTGGACTCTATATTGGTTACAGCATATGCTGGTGCTTTAGCCATAACGTTCACAGGAGTATAAGCAATACTCGACAAGCCTGTCATATTAAATGGTGCGGACTCTTTATAATAGCCATAAGCAGCAGAAGGGTTGAATGGCTGCTCGGTCACAAACCACGGCATATAAGAAAGAGCAATGGTTTCAGTCCAATTTTTAGTGTTCAATGCCGAAGCAGCAAAGTTTGAATTTTGGACAGAAACAGAGTAGTACACAGTTGAACCACCGCTTGGAGTTACAGCATAGACTAGACCACTACTAAAATTATTTGCCGTCACACCGCTTACCTGAGTAACATTATTTACTTTCACCGTAGTATTACCATTGACGGTAAAGCTCGCCACCAGTCCATTCAATGATACACCATAAGGCACAGTAACCCGAATGCTATGAGCAGTTTGATTAATTACCCCAGACATAATTACCCCAGCCTTGACTTTAATTGAATAAGAGGTAATCAGATCACTAGCACTACTTACCGCGGTTGTAGTCAGATTAGCTACTAAACTAGTTCGTTGACTAACATTCAATCCACTCGGTGGTGGCGTTATGGTTACAGAGCTACAAGGGGTACCAAGAGTTCCATCTCCATTAACAGGACAAGTTACTACCACTGGCGAAGCACCATCAGTCGCACCATTGCCAAGAATTGTCGCAACACTGGTAGGACTACTTTCTGCGATTGAAATATTCAAGGCACCATTTGGCAAAAGGCCACTACCCAAATCAATATTAGAACAAGCACTCAACACACCGTTATCATCCACCAAGCATTGTGTAATTTGTGAACTTACATTACTGGTCAAAAATGCATAATTACCACTAAACGTAATACTCGTCGCCTGTGTAATAATTGCGGATGCTACTTCTGGAGCCAAATAATTAATAAAAGTATAACTCGGATTAAGGTAAGCATAGGCTGTGGTACTAAAGATCAACGGGATGCTTGCACTCTCACCTGCTTGCAGATAGTTCGGCATGATATACGTTACATTGGCTGGGTTAGTACCTGCAGTTAAATTACAGCTCACCGCATAAGTACTTGGATTTACCGTACAACCTGCACTTGGATTAACTGGTGAACTTTCTAGCCAATTCTTAACTCCAGCTACACTAACCGGTAATGGATTTGCACCCTTATCTAAGTTAGAACCAGTTATGCTCAAAACCGTTGATTCAAAGCTTGCGTTGTTATTGGATAAAGCAAACACTACACTTGGTTGCGCATAAGTTAAGTAGGTTTGGCTACCAGCTTGGCTATAGAAACCTAGAGGGGTAGTCCAAGTTGCAGTTGGGGTTGTAAAATTAAGTACGACACTACCACCTGCAGTTGCCAATAAACTCCGATCCAAAGCTAAAACTAAAGTACAGCTTGCGCCCTTGCTTTCTAAGCTCATCGTTTCGCTACCAGTTTTACACGTTGAGCTTGGATCAACGGTTAGACCATACGGTAAGCCATTGGTGTTGAGATTGAACTTGCTCATTGGATAGTTAGTCGATGGGTTACCATAGGTCAGCGTAATCTTCATCGGATCTAGGTTTGCATTACCTGCATACGGTGAACCAGAAGTTCCATTACCAGGTAGATTTGTCACCGTAGTGCTTTCGGTTACATAGCTATCATTACCCACTAAGTTGTAGTTCAGGGTTGCTTGTGAATTATCGCTAGTATCTGGGGTTCCACCATGATAAGCAACTTGTAAGGTTGCAACGCCTGATTCATTCGCGGTTGAACTCGCTGCCGCTGGACCATATTTAACTATTACCGAACAAGAGTTATTTTCTGCTAACGTCGTACTACTTGTACAATCACCAACACCGCTACCACTGACAATAACTGGTTTAACTGCGTTTGTACTGCTGTCAGTCAGAGCTAAACTAGTAAAGATGGCTGGATCATTCCCTATATTTTTAACTGTATAGGTTTGGCTTTGGCTCTCAACTCCATTTGCAAGCAATGTCATACTCGCACTAGCGGGGGTAATTTCCAACGAAGGATTAGACGTTACCGTGTAGCTTACTGGTAAAGCCACAAAGCTATAATTTACACCACCAAAGCTTCCTAGGGCTTTAATATAGAAACTACCGCTTCCATCATCTGTTCCTGTTAAATGACCTGTAATCGCACAGCTCGCTGATGCACCAATTGAATTGCTACAAGTACTAGACTCTTGGCTCCATGTGGCGTTACCTGTGTTTATCACTGGATACGTTACACCACTTAAGGGAGCTTTACCTACGTTAGTCACCGTAAATACAATTGTACCTGTTGATTGCCCTTTACCAAAGCTAATCGTAGTTGGATTTGGTGAAATATAAACCGCAGGAAAGGGTTGCGTATTAGTCCAAACTACCGTTTGACTACCAACTACAGCGCTAGTGTTATCTTTATATTCGACAGTGGTTGTACCTGAGCTATAACTTGCCGTTGAGAAAGTTATTTGGCAAGAGTTAGCTGCATTTGCCATAAGTACAGTTGAGCTACAGCCATTACTAATCACCAAATCGCTTGCATTACCGCCTGTTGCACTTGCGGTTAAGCCACCGCTAGAATCAGCATTACCATTATTAACCACATTAACCACTGCAGCACTAGTTGTCGGTGCACTCAGTACAGGGATATTTCCAAATATCAAATTAACTGTGCTTTGCGTAGGAGTTAAACTTAAAGTTAGTGGACTACCACTATTTGCGTCTAATGAGAGCGCTTGCAGTTTGCTTGAGCCCCAGCTTGGCGTTACATTCGCTGCACTTGTTTTATTACTTTGCATGGCAACTGCAAATTCAACTGCAATTACTTGACCTGCAACTACTTCTTGTCCATTA
Source organism: Burkholderiales bacterium (assembly GCA_019744945.1). Classification (GTDB taxonomy): domain Bacteria; phylum Pseudomonadota; class Gammaproteobacteria; order Burkholderiales; family UBA11063; genus Aquella. The sequence goes on along the minus strand of JAIETT010000021.1, from coordinate 8,606 downwards.
ATAAAACCGTTACTAATTGTGGTGGTTGCGTTTGTTGAATTTAAGTTAACATCTTTATACAATGTACCGCTTGCGCCACCTGCATAAAGATAACCCACAACATGTGGGGTACTGCCTTGCACACCTGTTACATTTAAACTACCAGTAAAATTAACCCCACTTAAAGCCGCCAAATCCACATATTTATAATTTACTACTTGTGAGGTTGTTGTGGAACCATTGCTACCATTATACGTTAGTTTAACTAGCGAATTACCCAAATTACCCACACTCATACTTGGGGTGCTAAAATTCACCGCACAGGAACCACCCGCTGGAATTGAGCCACAGCGTTCAGGATTAATCAGCACAAAGCCATTCGCATCTTCGTAACCACCAAAGTTTAAACCAACTTTAGCTAGTGCTGCTTTAACTTTAGTTTTAGCCGTCGCAGAACCTAAATTAAAACTTACCCCACTCGCTGCTGTGTTACCATAGTTATGCACATATAACGTGCCCTGAGTAGCCGAACCATTAATTACGGGCACAGAAGTCATCGCATCAATGCTGACTTGAGCTGTGTTGCTAGCAATGCCTCCGCCATTTGAACCACCAGCCGCACCGCCGCCACAGCCGACTAAGAGCGCTCCAGCCAGTAGGCTACAGCTAAGTTGAGTAAGTTTGTTCATGTTTATTCTTTCCTCTATAAAATATGTGTCACATTGATTTATTCAACTTGACGGCTTAAAATATTACAAAAATCTATCCAAGATTATATTTGTACAACTGTGGCTAAACTCTTTCCACAACGTTACCTAGCAATAATTATTGACCACCACGTACCGGCCAAACATAGTTAGTGCCAGTCTTAACGCCGCGGATCACGATGCCAGCTTTCATAGTGACGTTCCAAGCGTAAGAAGTATCTGACGCATAAGTAGAAGACGACCAATAGTTGCCCTCTTGCACATTGCTAAAACCTTGAGCGTTAAGCCAAGTAGTAACGTTTGATTGTCCATAATTAGCCAGCGAGCGCAGTTCATTACTGTTGGGTAAACGCCAGTCACTATAGCCGCAATAAGCTGATGGAATTGCACCACCAGAGGAGTCGCTTAGGATCGCATTTGCCCAAGTATATTTCGTTGAAGACGGAGCCTTAACCCACATTAAACCAGTTTGTAGATCACTTTCTACTTCTTCGCCGCTTGTGCAAACATTACCACTAGGATCAGTTGCTACTACAAAGCGTCCTGTAGAATTAGTTCCGACTGTACCTTTTTGTAACGATCCATCATCGCCAGTCGAGTAAGTAGTAGTTTGTCCGGTTTGCGGGATCTGGGCTGGAGGGGTTGTAATCACTGAGTTACGACGTACTGGCCAGACATAGCCGCTGCTGACATTACTAACGTTATTCACGGTGCCGGAGCCCATATCGACGTTCCATACGAAAGTAGGATAAACCGCATAGCTAGTAGACGACCAATAGATGTTCACTTGCACATTGCTAAATCCTTTAGAGTTAAGCCAAGTAGCTGAGTTCGCCGCTCCTTGATTGATTAAACTCGCCATTTCATTAACATTCGGTAACCACCAATCAGTATGACCACAATAACCACTACCACTATTAGCGGTTGCAATTGAATCAAGCGCATTTTGCCATGAGGTTTTACTACCTGCCGTTGAATCGTTAATTGCTACCGTATTAAGATTTTTTACCCACATTAAGCCAGTTAAATTGTCGGTAATACAGCCAGCTTCAGCATCACTACCAGAAGTAAAACGCACTGGCGGAACTAAGTCATCATAACCATTATACGCCCATGCTACACCATAAGGAATATGATAAGGACCTGATGCGTACCCATAACCATCTGAGCCTGCTGGAGAATTAATACACGTAGCAGATAACGGGCTACACATGCTTGGTACTTGATTCATCTGTCCAGTTTGCGGCAGATAGATGCGCGTTACCGCTGGTATTGTAGCAATTGTGAAATTACTCACCGTTTGGCTAGACGAACCACTAATTGCATTCCCAGCCACATCCTTAATCGCGCTTGGATTAATCACGAGGTTATAACTCTCTCCAACGGCTAAATCTGCACTGGGTTGGAAAGTCACGGTTTTATTACCATTGCTATAGCTTGGTGGTGAATTAAGCACTACCGTGCTGCTATCACTGACTTTCTGTAATTGAATATTCGGGCTAACTAGCGTCGCGGTATTCATTGCTTCACTAAAGGTTAAGCTGACTGCAGACTCTTTCGCCACGGTTGTCGAACCATTGACTGGAACGGTGCTGCTGAGTGTCGGAGCGGTAAAATCACCCACCGTGAAGCTGCTAATTAGATAATTGCTATCACTGCCCACAGCAACTCCATTGCTGGATTTTACCGCAGTTTGGTTGATCCTCAATTGATAAGTAGTCTGACTGGTTAATAGCGTTCCATTCAGATTAATTGTTGCCAGATTACTACCACTAGCATAGCTAATAGTGTAGCCAGCTACTGCTGTACCAGCTTGAGTTTGCAGGATGACATTACTAGTGGTTAGCGTGCTTTGATCCATCGCTTTACTAAAACTAATGCTGATCGTTGGCGTTTGGCTTTGATTGGTTGCGCCATTGGCTGGTGCAAAGCTGCTGATCGTCGGTGGTAAGGTATCGCCAGTGGTAAAGCTTGCTACGATTTGACTACTGGATGCTGGATTCATCGCGTTACCGTTCATATCCTTAATTTGGCTCGGATCGATAACTATCTGGTATTCGGTGCTGCTAGCTAAAGGTCCACTGCTTTGGGTGAAAGTTACGCTTTGATTGCCTTCTGCAACCGCTTGTAAGCTTAACGGAATAGCACTGCCATCGCTAACCTTTTGCAGGGTGATATTAGTGGTGTTAAGGGTAATTGCGGTCATTGACTCACTAAAGTTCACCGTGATTGCTGTTGCGGTACTAACTCCAGTGTCAGTATTTTGCGGTGTAGTTGATGTAACGGTCGGAAGAGTTGAGTCAGTTATGCTGGTTCTGACAGGTTTACTCATGAAGCTATAATTCTTGGTAGCTGCTCCAGTATATCTGCCGCTGATATTGAGATAGATAATCCCACTGTCAATTAATCCCGAAGCAGCTACATTTACCTGTATCGTACAGCTGCCATTTGCAGCCAGTGAGTTACCACAGTCATTATTCTGAATAGTCAAGGTAGTATGCGCTAAAGTAGTTTTAATGCTAGCAAGGAAACTATTTAGCGGTGCTCCACCGCTATTGGTTACATTGAACGTGATATTTTGATTGCTATTAACTTGCTCCGTAAAGCTGGTTTGCGTAGCGACAGCAGCAACCATCGGTTCGCTGTTATTATTGCTATAGTAGGCAGTTTGGGTTGCGTTAACAGTTGTTACACTATTATTGTACGCCAAGGTTAACAAGGCACTACCATTATTGTAATTATTATTTAGGCTGATTTTATAATTACAGCTTGATCCAGCGGATAGCGTTGCGCTGGGGGTACATGGATTAATATCCGCGGTGCCAACTACTACATCGGCGCTCGCTGAAGTTAACCCAATGCTGGTAGCGGTTTGATTACCATTATTAACCACAGTTAAAGTTTGCACTGACTCACTTTGAGTTAGTGTGCTTACATTACTCATCAAGAGATTAGCTTGTTGAGTTGGTGTAATGCTTACTTGAAGTTGGCTATTATTTTGCTCGGCTAAATTTAGTGCCGCACTTAACTGGCGGCTACTAGTCGCGGTGTATGGCGTTAGCGTTACCAAATTCGCGGTTACGTTTTGATTGGATTGAATTTCAAGTGGAATTAGCGTGTTCGCTGGAATATCCACTTTACCATTGATTAGACCACGGCTAACTGCCAAACTGTTATTGCTAGCATTAAAGCTGACATTGCTTTGGCTTTGGTTGTTACCGACAAAGACATAGACCGTGGCATAGTCATTGGTACCAAAGAGGCTTTGGCTCTTATCGCTAAAATTGACACCACTATAGTCACTAGTATTTAGATAACGATAATTGATAAGTTGTTTACTTTGTTGTCCATCTTTAAATGTTGCAACTAGTAAATTACTGCCGTTATTCCCAGCACTTAATGCTGGAGTAGTTAGCGGTAATAAACAGCTACTGTTGGCAGCGATGCTCGTGCAGGCAGTTTTACTTAGTGTAAGTGCCGCTGTGGTAGTGTTGGTACTAGCTACCAGTGCATAACTAATCCCAGAGATGGTTTGAGCAGTGGTATTACGGATATACACCCCAGCATTCGTTGCCTGTCCATTGAGAACTGGAATCGTAGCAGATTTTTCTACGCTGATGGCATTATTAAGGTTATTATTGTTATCCGCCACATTTGAGCTACTGCTACCACAGCCAGCAATTAATCCAGCAATAAGAAAGCTACTAATCAGGCGATAATTTGTAAAATTCATCTTCATTTTATTCTCTACTTTATTCATTTTAATTACCCAATCTAAATAATAAAATACTTGGGTTATACCAAATCTGGATTCCAGCATTTTGCAAGCTAAACTGGAAGAAGATATCTGCAGGTTGTGGAATGTTGGCATCTAAAGTATAATTAATTACGTTGCTAGCATTGGAGCTAGTATTAGTGCAACTCACCGAACCATCATTATTAACCGTGCAACCACTCGTTGTGGTAGTTGGTGCAGCAGTTACGCCAAATGCGGCTAAGCTGGTAATGTTGGTAGTTAAACTACCGCAGTTATCTGCATTAACTAGCGTTTGAGTAAGTGTGCGGTTTAAGCTAGTGCCACTAGTTGGGGTAATTGTACTAACCAAGGTTGGTTGGGTATAACCAGCATAGGTAGTGGTGCTACCATTATAGGTGAAGTTATCTTGCGTTACAAAACCTTGGCTGGTATTCCAGCTCGCGCTTGGATAAACTACATTCAAGTTATAACTCGAATTATTGTTCATTGTGCTTTTATCCGCGGTTAAGACCAAATCACAGCTTTGACCGACCCCAAGATCTTTAGGGTTGGCACCATAACCACAAGTACTGCTGGCATCAACACTCATATATGGAGTTAGATGACCATCAATAATATCAAGAGCTAGATTTTGCGCAATAAAATTCTCTGACATATTTTTATAAGTGAGCGTAATGACCATTGGGCTTGCGCTACAACCACTGGCGGCATATGGATTGGCTGTTGAGCCACTACCACTAAAACCACTTGCGCTGACATTGGTGATCGCTAAATAACTATCCAGACCAATTCCACTATAGTTTATCGTGCCAATGAGATTATTACTTTCAGTGCTGGCACCATAATTAACCATCAGATTGGCAACACCGCTTTGATTACTCTCCAAGCTCATTGGACCATATTTAACCGTAATATTGCAACTTTGACCAGCAGGCAAGCTATTGCCACATTGATTATCGCTAATGCTTAAACTCGCTGGTAGATTAATTCCATTGAGGGTGGTACTATTAATTGGAGTTGCGCTGCTGCCCGTATTTTGTAATGTAAAGATTGCGCTTTGGCTTTCTTTGCCATTACCAATTACACTTAAGGTAGCACTCGAACCAATTGGGCTTGCAATGATTAGCGTATTAGTGGTATTCACATAATAATCAATCGTGTTACTTTGGCTGCTAAATGCGGTAGTTCCAACTTTACCCGTAATATCCAAATAAACACTGCCTTGTTCCGCTGTAGTTGCAGCAATCAAGCGCACTTGCACCACACATTGCACTTGTGATTCAATCTTCGGATCACAGCTATTACTAACAATCTCCAAGTGGCTACTCCCACCCGATGAATTACGTGGCGTAAAGACTAAATCTGTCAGTGCCTCCAGGCCTAAATTACTAAACACCAGATTAACAATTGAACTGGATTGATTGGCTTGTAAGCCAAGAATCCCAACCGTCGTATCATTAGCTAAACTAGCTTCGTTCACTACTGGGGTTGCTGGCGCATAAAATGCTACCATGCTATAAATTGGTGTGCCTTTAACTTTAAACACCGCCGTACCACTGCCTGAACTAGCTGAGCTAACCCCAAGTTTAAAACTACAACTCGCATTCGATTCAATTACACTTCCACAGCTATTGGCATAAACTTGCAGATTAGCGCTATCTGGTTCAATAGTGAGATCACTCACGCGCCCAAAGCTACTCACATAAATTGTGGCAGCGTTAGTTTCATCACTCGGTGCAACCAATAATGGCACATTCCCGAGTTTCAAAGCTAAACTAGAATCGCTTTGACTGGTCGCATTCACATATAGACTTTGACCGCTACTAACTGTAGCCGTGGCTAAATTTGCAGCCACATTACTTTTAACGAGATTCTGAGCTTTGAGGGTGGAGGCTATTTGAATTGGTTGCAGCAATAAAGCGCTACTATTAATAACATATTGTGCTGTCACATCGATTGGATAGGGCTGTTGGCTATTAATGTTAACCGCAAATTCAACCGGAACTAATTGGCCTGCCGCCAAGGTTTGACCATTCACAAAACCTTGATTAATTTGTAAAGCACCATTATCGCTAATCTGTAAATTAACATTAGAATATGAGCTCGTGCTACCACCAGCAACTAAATAGGCTTGCATATATTTCTTATTGGTGATATTTGCCACGATATCGGCAGAACTTGCAAAGTTAACTCCACTTTGCAGACTTGAATTGTAATAACTATAGTTTAAAACTTGATCATAGCTATGGCTAAAGCCATTCGCATCGAGTACCGTTACTTGTAATAATGAATTATTCTGATTGGCAATACTTAAATTCGGCGTAGTGAATTCAATTGCACAGAAACTATGTGCCGCGATGCTACTACACGTGGCAAGAGAGCTGGCTTTCAAGGTAAAGCCATGCGCATCACTAATATCGCCAGCTGCAGTTAATTTGCTTTGCACAGACGAATTCATCTTGCTAGATAATGCCGAACTAGCTAATGAAGTTGAGCCACCCGCTAAATTATAGCTAATCCCCGTTAAGGCACTATCTCCATCATTGTGTACGTAGAAATAACTGCTAGTTGGATTGCCATTTAACACGGGAATCGTCGCAACATAATCAATTTGAAAGTCAACCGCTAAAGGTGTTTTAGAATTGCCACCCGCAGCGACTCCAGCCACCCCACCGCAACCAGCTAAGCTGGCAGCAAGAGTTAGACCTAGCAGGCTAGCACGGCATAATTTAGTCACGTTCAGGCGCTTAAGATGAGGCTTAAGCAGAGTAATATTACTTTGTTTTTGCATAATAATCGTCACCTTAGAAACCGTAACCAGTTGATACCGTAATTTGATTAGTTTGGCTAATTAAGCCACCCGCATAGCCGTTATAAGCATAATCGGCATTCAGCAACCACGGCACATTGGCAAGCGGCTGATAGGATAATCCAGCACCAACATTTAGACTACCGCCATACACCGTTGTACCAGAGCTTTGATTAAGCGTACCATTTTGACCAACTAAACCATAAGCACCATTAACGGCGAATTTAAGTTCGCGTATCGGCAAGTACTCCAAGCGCACACCCGCCATGCCGGTGTACCAAATATCATCAATATTACTGCTGCTATCAAAGTTACTCAATTGCGAACGGGTAATTTGTCCATACGGGATAACTTGAAATTCGGGTTCAACTAAAAACGCATAACCAACCTGAGCCGCCAGATTACTTGCCGAATAATTGCTGTAGGTGCTGTTATAGGCTTGATCACCACCCACGCTCACGTACAGATTATTAGCAAAGAGTTTACTCACATTTAAACCCACGCTATTATTCTGATAAACCGCACCACCGATATCGCCAAATGTCCAGTTATTACCCACGGCGATCTGACTATCAAAGGTAGTGAATTGGTTTGCTGCACTAGGAGCACTGACCGTTTCAGCAAAGCTAATACCCGCAAAAAAGCTCATCCATCCAATTAAAGCTAGACGAGCCAGTAATGACCCCGCCACAGATGATCTATGTTGATTATTCAAATTAACCTTTGGTGACATTTTTAACCCTTTATATAACTTATTTTATTAACTAAAACTTTAAACTACTTCACTAAGAGGAGCTCGCTGCCATAAGGAACATAGCAACGAGCTAAATTCAGTGATACTATCACTACGATCTTAAACTTATATTCTAACTAGTCGAATAAACCGCGTGTAGTGCACTTACGCGCACCAAAGAGTACTACCATCAACGTACCAAGTGGCATTGAAATTTCATGTGATTGTCTGAGTATAGATATAAGTACTGGTGGGATTGTATAACAATAATAATTTCATAACCATCCCCATTTTAGGGGATGTCTTATAAATTTTAAATCATATCAAATGAATACAAAAACAGGCAATTAAGTAACTTTATAGAAGGCTTTAAAAACGTTGGATAATCTAACACAATTCGCAAAAAAAACGCACATTACTATCTTGATAATGGCGCTTCTTTATATCTTACATAGGCTAACAGAACTTTGGACAACTTGAACATGCAAAAAAGACTTTAACTATATTGCAAAATCCAGTTAGAGAGTTTTTCCTCGAGAATTATTACCGATGGACACCATAATGACTCAGGAATAGAAAATGGGAAACCATAAGACAAGGCAGTTTCTACCAGTAACTTAG
>JAIETT010000163.1 GCA_019744945.1 Burkholderiales bacterium | reverse complement strand
GGAGCAGATGCTTCAACAGCAGGAGCAGATGCTTCAACAGCAGGAGCAGATGCTTCAACAGCAGGAGCAGATGCTTCTGTAGCAGAAGCGTTAGCTGATGAAGAACCAGCGTCATGTGAACATGCAGCCAAAGCCAAACCAGCAACTAAAACAACTAATAATTTTTTCATATTTTTACCTTTCAAATTAAATTTTTGTGTATCTTAAATAATACCTTACCAATTATTGTAACATAGGTACTTAATGTTTCGCAAAATTAAATTCACCTACATTACAATAAATTTTAACTGCGACGCGATTGTTTATGTAAATAATCAACAGCTTTTAATTGCGCAATGATCATCTCAAGCGCAGCATATGCTTTAACATCATCGCGATCCATACTTGCCGTAGAGCGTTTAAGCCGCTCTTCTGCAATACGTTTCTCTTCCAACAGTTTGGCTTGATCTAAGCTATCAGTACGCTCTACCACATCAGCAAGAACCGTAACCTTGTTACCTTGAACCTCCAAAAAACCACCAGAAATAACATAAACTAAATGCATTTCTTTTTGTGGTAATTTGACACGGATCAACCCAGGATTAAGCTTAGTAATTAATGGAATATGGCGCGGATAAATACCAATTTCTCCTTCTGAGCCAGGAGCTATAACAAACTCCACCTCACCAGAAAAAATTTGTTCTTCCGAACTAACCAAATCGACTTGCATCGTAGTCATAATGCCCCCATTATTTCAATTTTTTAGCTTGTTCTACTGCTTCTTCGATTGAACCAACCATATAGAATGCTTGCTCTGGTAAATGGTCATATTGTCCATCTAAAATAGCTTTGAACGCACTAATTGTATCTTTAAGCGGAACATACTTACCAGAAGAACCAGTAAATACTTCGGCCACAAAGAATGGTTGAGACAAGAAACGTTGAATTTTACGCGCACGAGTAACAATCAATTTATCTTCATCAGATAATTCATCCATACCCAAAATTGCAATAATATCACGTAACTCTTTGTATTTTTGCAAAGTCATCTGCACGCCACGCGCAACATTATAATGTTCTTCACCAACCACTAGCGGATCTAATTGACGCGATGTTGAATCAAGTGGATCTACCGCAGGGTAAATACCTAATGATGCAATATCACGACTCAACACAACTGTTGCATCCAAATGGGCAAAGGTTGTAGCTGGAGATGGATCAGTTAAATCATCGGCAGGAACATATACAGCTTGAATCGAAGTAATTGATCCAGTTTTAGTTGATGCTACACGCTCTTGAAATTTACCCATTTCCTCAGCTAATGTTGGTTGATAACCCACCGCTGATGGCATACGACCAAGTAAAGCAGATACCTCAGTTCCTGCTAAAGTGTAACGATAAATATTATCTACAAACAATAATACATCTTTACCTTCATTACGGAATTCTTCAGCAATTGTCAATCCAGTCAAGGCTACACGTAAACGGTTTCCTGGAGGCTCATTCATTTGACCATAAACTAAGGAAACTTTATCCAAGACATTCGATTCTTTCATTTCATGGTAGAAGTCATTACCCTCACGAGTACGTTCACCAACACCAGTAAATACTGAATAACCACTATGTTCAATCGCAATATTACGGATTAACTCCATCATATTTACAGTTTTACCAACCCCGGCACCACCAAATAAACCAACCTTACCACCTTTTGCAAATGGGCAAAGTAAGTCAATCACTTTAATACCAGTTTCTAATAATTCAGTAGTTTGCGAAATTTCATCGAATTTAGGTGCAGATTGATGAATAGCACGACGCAATTCAGTAGGAACTGGACCCATTTCATCAATTGGATTACCTAATACATCCATAATTCGACCAAGTGTTGCTGTTCCAACAGGAACAGAAATAGGTGCGCCTGTATTAACTACACCTAAACCACGTTGTAAGCCATCTGAACTACCCATTGCGATTGTACGCACAACGCCGTCACCCAATTGTTGTTGTACTTCTAATACCAAACTACCACCAGTAGCTAATTTTAATGCATCATAAATTTTTGGAACGTCATTACGTGAAAACTCCACATCGACAACGGCACCAATAATTTGGACGATTTTTCCTTGTACCATATTTTGTATTCCTACAAAAAGTTACTAAACTGCTGCAGCACCAGAACAGATTTCTGATAATTCTTTCGTAATTGCAGCTTGACGAGATTTATTATATGCCAAACTTAACTCGTGAATTGCTTCACCAGCATTATCTGTTGCAGAACGCATTGCAATCATTCGCGCGGCTTGCTCAGCTGCCATATTGTCAGCTACGCATTGATAAATAACCGATTCAATATAACGACGAACTAATTGATCCAATACTTCTTCAGCAGATGGCTCATACAAATAATCCCACGGCATTTTACTGTCTAATTTTAAATCTCGATCGCTCAACGGTAAAATTTGTTCAAAAATTGGTTGCTGTTTCATAGTATTTACAAATTGAGAGTAAATTACATAAACCGCATCTAATTTTTGTTCATAAAATCCTCTGAAAATACCCGTCAATGGACCAATTAATTTTTCCATTTTCGGAATATCACCAAGACCAACTGCCGAGCTAACCAGATTTGTTTTTAAGCGTTTTGCAGCGACTAAGCCTTTTTGACCTAAAGTACTAACTTCAACTTCAATTCCATGACCAGTATACTCACGCAGCTTTTCATTAAAAAGTTTTACCGCATTTGTATTTAAACCGCCACACAAACCTTTATCAGCTGTTATTAGTATAATACCAACTCGCTTGATCTCTTTAGGATCGCGTAAAAATGGCGAAGTTAATCTAGCACTAGGATTAATTTGCGCTAAATGTGCCATTACTTCGCGCACTTTTTCCGCATAAGGTCGAGCTTGCCGCATCCGTTCCTGAGTTTTACGCATTTTTGATGTTGAAACCATTTGCATCGCACGCGTAATTTTTTGAGTGTTTTGCACACTCTTAATTTTGGTTCGGATTTCTTTACCAGCAGCCATTTTATCTCCTTGTGAAAAAGCAGCTAAATATTAAACCGCAAAAGTAGTTTTAAACTCATTAAGCGCTTTAACTAAAACTTGCTCATCATCTTTTGATAATTCACCTGATGCCTCAACACGAGCTAACATTTCCGCACAGTTTGCTTGAGAATACGACAAGAACCCTGACTCAAAAGCTAGTGCTTTCTCAACAGAAATATCATCATATGTGCCATTATTAATAGCAAACAACGTCAACGCCATTTCAGAGACTTTTAATGGTGAATATTGTTTTTGTTTCATTAGTTCAGTTACAACTTGACCATGACGTAATTGCTTACGCGTTGCATCATCTAAGTCAGACGCAAATTGAGCAAATGCAGCTAATTCACGATATTGAGCTAATGCCAAGCGAATACTACCACCTTGTTTTTTAATTACTTTGGTTTGCGCTGCACCACCAACCCGAGATACCGAAACCCCTGGATTCATAGCTGGGCGAATCCCAGAATTAAACAAATCAGTTTCTAAGAAAATCTGACCATCTGTAATTGAAATAACATTGGTTGGAACAAATGCAGATACATCGCCAGCTTGGGTTTCAATAATCGGTAACGCAGTTAATGAACCAGTTTTACCTTTTACCGCACCATCAGTGATTTTTTCTACATAGTGTGCATTAACTCGTGATGCACGCTCTAATAAACGAGAATGTAAATAAAATACATCTCCAGGATAAGCTTCACGACCTGGTGGACGACGTAATAATAATGAAATTTGACGATATGCTACCGCTTGTTTTGATAAATCATCATAAACAATCAATGCATCTTCACCAATATCACGGAAGTATTCTCCCATTGAGCAACCTGCATAAGGTGCTAAATATTGTAATGCAGCTGATTCTGATGCAGTTGCAGCAACTACGATAGTATGAGCTAAAGCACCATGATCTTCAAGTTTACTAACCACATTTGCAATTGATGAAGCTTTTTGACCAATAGCAACATAAACGCAAATAATGCCTGTACCTTTTTGATTGATAATTGCATCTAACGCAACCGCAGTTTTACCTGTTTGACGATCGCCAATAATCAATTCACGTTGTCCACGTCCAATAGGCACCATTGCATCAATAGCTTTAAGACCAGTTTGTAATGGTTGACTAACTGATTGACGTTCAATCACCCCTGGAGCAACTTTCTCTACAGGCGCTGTTAACTTCGCATTAATTGGACCTTTTCCATCAATTGGGCGACCTAATGCATCAACCACGCGTCCCACTAATTCAGGACCAACAGGAACCTCAAGAATACGACCAGTACAAGATACTTCATCGCCCTCAGTAATATGTTCATAATCACCAAGAACAATCGCGCCAACTGAATCACGCTCCAAGTTCATTGCCATACCATAAACATTTCCAGGAAATAGTAACATTTCCCCTTGCATAACTTCTGATAAACCGTAGATACGAACAATACCGTCAGTTACAGAAACAACTGTTCCTTTACTGCGATAGTCACTGCTATTTTGCGTGCCGTCGATCTTCGATTTAATTATATCACTAATTTCAGAAGGATTTAATTGCATGAATCGCTCCTCTTTTTATTTAGTAAGTTGGGTAGCTAAATCATTTAGCCGACCCTTAACGGATCCATCAATAACTTTGTCATTGATAGTAACTTTAATCCCAGCTAATAGTTCTGGATTAATCACCACGGTAGCCGTAATTGATTTGCCAAATTTTTTAGACAATAGCTGTTCAAAATCTTGTTTTTCTGATTGACTCATCGCATAAGCTGATTCAATTATCGCATCACCACGTTTTTGATCTTCTAAAATCAACTCGCGGAAAATTTGATAAATTTCATCTAATACTAGAATACGATTATTTTCTACTAAAACTTGAATAAAATTCATAACTTCTTGCGAAGCATTCTTTTTTAATACTGTTTTAATTATACTCATAATCTCTAAATCATCGACTTTAGGATTATTTAATATGCTTGCAAAATCTTGATTTATTGTTATTTGCTGAAGTTCAGATAAAGTTTCCAACCAAAGTTTTTCGCTTTTCTGTTGTTTCGCAATATTAAATAAAGCTTGTGCATAAGGATGAGCAATAACACTCAATTCAGCCATGATGCTTATAACTCCGCTTTAAGTTGAGCTAAAATTTTCTCATGTTGTGATTGATTGATTTCTGCACGTAAAACTTGTTCAGCACCACGCACCACAAGTCCAGAAACTTGCAAACGTAGTTCTTCCTTCATGCGCACAAAATCTTGTTCAATCTGAGCTTTAGCATCAGCAATAATTTTGTCACTTTCATGACGTGCTCGTTCTTTTGAATCCTCGATAATTTGATTTGATCTTTTTTCCGCATTAGCAATAATTTCACCAGCCCGCATTTGAATTTTTTTCAACTCGGCAGCTACATTAGCTTCGGCATCCAACAAATGTTGTTTACCTTTTTCTGCGGCAGACAAACCATCAGCAATTCGACTAGCGCGCTCATCTAACATTCCGTTAATTGGCGGCCAAACAAATTTCATCGTAAAGACAACTAATAAAATAAAAGTTATCATTTCTCCAAGGATTGTTGCATTAATATTCACGAGGAATCTCCTTAAATATTAATAGATTAATTAGTGCGCAGTTTTTAATAATTCTAATGCCGTAGCTAGAATAGGGTTACTAGTCATTAACCAGAAAGCAACACCAACACCAATCATCGCAATCGCATCCAATAGACCCGCTACAATGAACATTTTGATCATTAAACTAGTTGCTAACTCTGGTTGACGCGCAGATGATTCAAGGAATTTACCACCCAAAATACCAAAACCAATTGCTGTACCACATGCACCAAGACCGATTAATAATGCAGCAGCAACAGCAGTTAAACCAGAAATATTAGAAATAATAGCTTCCATTAAAGGCTCCTAAAAAATAAAAAATAAAAAACCGTAAACTTTAGTGATTTTCAACTGCTAAACTTAAATAAACCACCGTTAACATCATAAATAAAAATGCTTGTAACGTAATAATCAATATATGAAAGATCGCCCACGGAGTTCCCAAAATCCATTGAAAATACCAAGGAAGCAGAGCAATCAAAATAAAGATCATTTCACCAGCATACATATTTCCAAATAACCGCAATGCTAACGAAACTGGTTTAGATAGCAATTCGATTAACTGAAAAAGTAAATTAAATGGTAACAGCCACTTACCAAAAGGTTTAGTTAATAGTTCTTTTGACCATCCACCAACACCTTTAGCTTTAATACTATAACCAATAATTAACAAAAACACAGACGAAGATAATGCAAATGTCATATTGATATCTGCAGATGGAACCAAACGCCAATGTACCCCTGGATGACCAGCAGCGGTGGTAAAGAAATTAATTATATCTACAGGCAAAATATCCATGAAGTTGAATAAAAATACCCAACAAAAGATAGTTAATGCCAAAGGTGCAATTAATTTACTCTTCTCATGATATGCATCACTAACTTGTCCCTTAACCATTTCAAAAACTAATTCAATAAATAATTGAAACTTCCCAGGATTAGCAATTTTAGCACGACGGGCTACTAAAATAAATGCACATAAAAAAAACAAACCGAGTACCCAAGAGGTTACCAAGGTATCAATATTAACCGACCAAAATCCCCCAGGGTTTCCTGACAAGGTTACCGTATTAAAGGTTAAATGGTGATCAATATATTCAGTAGGTGAGGCCATATTTCCCCCAATTTTATTTTGTTTTCATTGAACTAATTAAACTAGTCCAACACCCACTAAGAGTGACAATATAAACACAAAATAGCGCAAAACTATCTATATTCTTAAAAATTAAAAATACAGACAAAAACCCCACAGCATTAGTTAAAAACTTCAATACCAGAGCTTTTTTATGTTTGTGCAACATTGTATTTGCATCATCAATTTTATTGCTAATAACAACACGAGCATAAACTAATGTTGGAATTAACGCAATTAGTAACCCAAATAATGCAGAAGATAAAGAGTTCGCATTTTTATTAAACAAGAAAACCATAGCAACAGCTATAATCCCTTGAAATAATTGAAATTTAATTACTCTAACAACTGCGATTTTCAAACTACTATTTTTAGCATAAGACACGATTATATCATACTCACTCTATCATTTATTTAGAATATTCACGTCTAATTTTTACGCCAACTTGTTCCATTTTTGTTATCTTCAAGAATAACCCCATTAGCTAATAATTCATCACGAATCAAATCAGATAACTTAAAATCTTTATTATCACGGGCTTGATTACGTTTCACGATTAATTTTTCTATTTCAGCATGCTCTAATGCAGTTCCTGACTGTAAGAATTTTTGTGGGTCACTGGTAAGCAAGCCAATTAAATTAGCTAATTTAATCAATAGTTGTGCTAACTCAAAATTTTCTTCTCGATTGATTTCAGTAACTAATTCAAATAATACACTTATTGCTAAAGAGGTATTAAAATCATCATCCATTGCCTCTTTAAATTTCTTAGCAAAACCATTTGACCAATCAATTATTTCAGAATTATTAAAACTTGATAAATTGTAATTGCGTAATGATTGATAAATCTTAATTAAACTATTTTTTGTATCCATCAAGCTATCATGACTAAAATTCAACGGGCTACGATAATGAGTTCTTAACATAAAAAAACGAATAACTTCTGGATTATATTTACTTAATACATTGCGTAATGTTATAAAATTACCCAAAGACTTGGACATTTTTTCATCATCAATATTTAAAAAACCATTGTGCATCCAATAATTTGCAAATTGACACTCATTGTGCGCTTCACTTTGAGCTATTTCGTTTTCGTGATGCGGAAATTGTAAATCTTGTCCACCACCATGAATGTCAAAATTTTTACCCAGAATATCTTCAGACATTGCAGAACACTCAATATGCCACCCAGGTCGCCCTTTCCCAAATTGAGAATCCCAATATGGTTCATGTTCCTTTGATGACTTCCAAAGCACAAAATCTAAAGGATCCTCTTTAAATCCATCTATATCAACTCGTTCACCAGCACGTAAATCATTTAAAGATTTCCCAGATAATTTACCATAACCGTCAAATTTACGCACTCGATAGTAAACATCACCATTACTGGATTGATAAGCATAGCCTTTATCAACTAACCCTTGAATTATATTTAACATTTGTGGAATATATGCAGTTGCTTTAGGTTCAAAGTCAGGGCGCAAAACACCTAAACAATCAAAATCTTCATGCATATATTTTATAAATCGCTCAGTTAATTGTTGCATGGTTTCGCCATTTTCATTTGCACGATTTATGATTTTATCATCAATATCAGTAATATTTTTAACAAATATCACGTCATAACCACTAGCAATAAACCAACGACGTATCATATCAAATGCTACGGCTTGTCTTCCATGTCCTAAATGAGCATAATCATAAACAGTCAAACCACATGCATATATTTTTAATTTATTTGGTTCAATTGTTTTTAATTCTTCTTTTTGTTTAGTTAGAGTATTAAATATTTTCATCATTAATTCTTAATTAAGTTGCTTATTTTATTTTAATCGCCAAGCTTTTAAATTTACGGTACAAGTGTGCACGATCTACACCAGATACTTCAGCTATCTTCGTAATATTACCTTTTTGCTTATTCATATGATACAAAAAGTAGCGCCGTTCTAGAGTTTCTTTAATTCCTTTAAGTGGATTATTTAAATCTAGAGTAATGATTTCTGAAATATCTTCTAAAATTCCATCACTATTGGCATGTTCTTTAAGAATATGCTTATCAACTAAGGGTAATAATTTACTTAAAGATAAAGGTTTTTCTAAGAAATCACGTGCACCAATTCGAATTGCTTCTAATGCACTTGTAATTGAAGCATGACCAGACATCATGATTACTGGAGTAGTAATTCCATTTGATAGAAAACGTTTAAATAATGAAACGCCATCCATATCAGGCAACCACACATCCATCAAAATTAAATCAAAGCGTTGTTCTTTAACTGTTTTATCGGCTTCTAAAGCATTTTCAGCCAATTTAACAACATATCCTTCATCTTCTAAACATTCACGTAATAACTCGCGAATTCCTAATTCATCATCAACAATTAATATCATTTTATCCATTTTTGTTAGCCTATAAAACACTGTATTCAGTTACAAGAGGTAATTTTACTACTACATTGGCACCATTGTCATTAAATACTTCAATTTTACCATTGTGTTCATCTATAATTTTCTTAACAATCGCCATACCTAAGCCACTTCCTTTAACACCTTTAGTGGTACGATATGGTTCAAATAAATTTTCCATAATTATTTGTTCAAAACCACTGCCATTGTCTTTAATCAAAATTCTTATCATTTCATCTTCTTGATTAATTACAATATCAACCTGTTTTAATTCATTATTTTCAGTACTTTCAATAGCATTTTTTATTAAATTATGAAATACTTGCCGCAATAAACTTGAATCACCCATAATGAATGCTTCATTTTTTGGTAAATTTACTTGAATTTTAAGATAGTCATAATTAGAATTTTCGTACAGCGTTAAAAACTGACTAAAAAAATGAACTACCTCTATTTTAGATAAATTTGGTTTGTTTATATTCGCAAAATCTCTAAATTTATTAACTAAATTTTTTAAATCTTCAACTTGAATAATTATTTGATTAGTTAAACGTTTTAAAAATACTTGATCTTCAGCCCCTAATTTTGGTGTAAGTTTCATTTCTATTCTTTCTGTCGAAAGAACAATTGGTGTTAATGGGTTTTTAATTTCATGTGCTAATCTTTTAGCAATATCAGCCCATGCTTGATTTTGTTTAGCTTTAATTAAATTAGTAACATCACTAATTAAAATAATATATTGCATATCATTATTCGTTTCAAATTTAACATTTTTAATAAATAAATTTTTAATGTTATGATTAGAACGAACAATTATATTTTCTTCCCAATTTGTATAACTGCGATTAAAACTCAATTCAATTAAACTACAGAAATCCTCTAAATGTGGATATATTTTATTCCATTTATTAATTGGAATATTAAAAACTTGTTCTATATCAATATCTAATATTTCTTGTGTAATTGTATTCATATTTTTTATCAAGAATTTATCATCATATACAACAACACTTAAACTAATATTTTTAATCAAATTCTCTAAATAATTTTTATATGCTGTAATTTGATCTTTTTGATATTTTTCAAGTTTACGGACTTTATCTAAATTATGGCTCATTTCATTAAATGAGGTAATTAGTTGTGATAATTCATCATTACCTTGAAATGAATTATTATTTTTATAGGATCCTTTTTTA
Source organism: Burkholderiales bacterium (assembly GCA_019744945.1). Lineage (GTDB taxonomy): Bacteria > Pseudomonadota > Gammaproteobacteria > Burkholderiales > UBA11063 > Aquella. The sequence goes on along the minus strand of JAIETT010000163.1, from coordinate 13,200 downwards.
ATTGACTCAATATTTTCAATAAGATTAGAAATACGCTTAATTAAAAATTTAGAAAAAAACATTGAAAGTAAAACTGCAATTGAAATTGATAATAACACACTAATAATTAATGTGCTTGTATAAACGTCTTTTAAATTATCTTTATTACTTAATAAACCTAAATATAAATCTTTATTTTGAATTATCTTAGTATTATCAATTCGAATAAAATCTGGAGCAAATTGAGTAAGTGCAATAATTTTATCTTTATCATAAAATTGATAATAGTAAAATAAATAATTGCCATTAGTATCTTTATTTATTTCATAATAATATCCAGAATTTTGAATTTTTGTTATTATATAATTTTGTAAAGTATTTGGAAAGTACTTTTGGTCATTCTTTTTATCTTGTAAAATTAAATTACCTTTAATACCATAAATACTTAATGCATTAACATCTAAAATATTTCTAATTTTAGCTAAATCAGCTTTATTGTCATTTTTATCAACTAATTTTAAGTATTCAGCTGAAATTACTGATTTTTTACGTAATTCCTTAGAAAAATATTTAATACTCTCCTCTGCAATACTAAAACTATTATCAAATAATTCTTCAATTTGTGGATTAAATAATCGATTTACCGTATTATCTATAAAATAATTAGCAATTTTAATATTAATTAAGGAAGGGATTACTATTACCGATGATAATAATAGAAATAATTTTTTTGTTAGCACAGAACCAAAAACATAGGTACTGCGAAAAAAAACCTTATAGATAAAAAAACTAATGGTTATTAATAATAAAACTTCAATAATATGATTAAGCTGAATAATTTGCTTATAATCATTTAAATAAAGCATTACATCATATTTCGAATAAATTGTTACGTAAAAATAACTAAATATTATTAACGTTAGTATTACAATTAAAAAACCTATGTTTACTTTCTTCATAAATGTTCCATTACCTTTTTTTAATTAAAGCATAGAATAAACTATCATTATACTCAGTTGGGATTATTTGAAATTGTTCAATTAATTCAAAATCATTTAAATTAGATTTAAACCATTCAATATTATCTTGGTTTTCTTCTTTAAATATAGAACATGTTATATAAAGCATAAAACCATTTGTATCTAGCATATCCCATAAATTTATAACTATATTACGTTGAGTTTCAACAAAATTTACAATGTCACTTTCACGACGATTAATTTTAATATCAGGATTACGTTTTAATGTTCCACTAGCTGAACATGGAATATCTGCAATAATTAAATCAAATAAATTTTTATTCCACCATAATTTATTCATGGCGTTACCTAATTTTAATTCTGCTTCTAAATTTAGTCGTTTTAAATTATCTGAGACCTTATTTAAACGAGTTTCATCAATGTCCAAAGCAACAACTTTACAGTTTATATTTTCAAGAAGTTGACATGTTTTTCCACCTGGTGCTGCACATGCATCAAGTACATATTTAGGTTGTATTTGATATTTGGTTAATATTTCAATACTTGATTGTGCCGCTATATCTTGTATGCTAATAAATCCATCATTGAAAAATGGGAGGGCTGTAATGTTAATTGGTTTTACTAAACAAATCTTATTTTGGATTAATTTGTACTCTAAATTAGCTTCATCTAATTTTAATAAATATTCATCTTGATTAATTTTGCGCTTATTTACCCTTAATCCAAATGCAGGATGATGATTAAAACCATTTAAAATTTGTAAATAGTTTTCTTTTGATTGTTTTTTTAATTTAGTGATTATCCAGTCTGGTATATTATATTTTAGCGAATAATCTTTTTGAATATCTAAATCTAATAATTCAACTTGTCTTAAATATTCGCGTAAAACACCATTTATAAAATTTTTAATTTTTTCATTCTCAGTTAAATCAAAACTAAAATTAACCAAATCATTAATTACAGCATACTCTGGTTTCTTGCTGTACTTTAATTCAAATATCCCAATTTGTAATAATATTCTAGATTGTAAATTTGAATGTTTAACTAATTTATCTATTGAATAATTTATACTATAATAATTCCTTAATATTCCATAAGTAATATTTTTTATTTTAGGAAAATTATCTTGATTATTATATTTAATTAACACTTCATTTAAATTTTTACCAGCATACACTTCAAGTAAGATATTTAATATACTTAAGTATATTTCCATTAAGGTTTCCTTTATTTTATTTAAGTTTTTCTATGACAATGTTTCATATGAAACAAAACCTCTATTAATAGAGGTTTTGTTTTACCAATAATTTTCAACTGCCATATTACCTGGATTGGCTCTTTTAGAGATAGTCAAACCTTTAGTAGCTAATAATTTTCGCGTATCATCAACCATTTGTGGGTTACCACAAATCATAATTCTACTATCGCTAATTGTTAATGGAACATTTACATACTTTTCTAATTCTCCATTTTCAATTAAAGTTGTAATTCTTCCATATAAATCACCATCTTTAGTATCTCTAGTTAAAATTTTAACATAAACTAATTTATCTTTAACTAATTCTCCATAATATTCATGATTGAAAAAACTATTAATAGTTTCTTGATAGGTTAATTCTTCAGCTTCACGAGCACAATGGACTAAGATTACTTTATCATATTGTTCCCATATTGAAAAGTCATATAAAATTGAAATAAACGGAGCTAACCCAGTTCCTGTAGATAAAAACCAAAGATCTTTGCCATTTTCAAAACGATCAGTAGTTAAAAGCCCATAATTAGTTTTATCAATGTAAATATCATCACCAATTTTAATGTCTTTTATTCTTTGTGTAAATTCACCATCTGGAACTATAATTGAATAAAATTCTAATTCTTCATCATAGTCAGCAGATACAATTGAATATGGACGCCAGACGAATGTATCATCTTCTTTTTTAACACCTAATCGTGCAAATTGTCCTGGAATAAATTTAAATCCTGCATCACGAGTAATTCTAAAGCTAAACAAATGATCAGTCCATTGTTTTACGTAGGTAATTTTTTCTAAAGTATATTTATTTTCTTTAATCATTCTAAAATCCTTTTACTAATAGGTAATGATTTTATCATTTATTATTTAATAAAATAGTATATATGTTTTATTATTATTATTATTATTCTCTTTTAAAGTTAGTAAGTATATATTATTAATCAAAATCAATATGTTATACCTATTTGAAAGATATGTATAATCATTATCGTAACAAAGTAATAAAATGTGGATAAATTTTAAAGACTATTTTTATATGTGTATAACTATTGATTATTCACATATGAACATGTCAGATATTCAGATGAAATATTTAGTTAAAAATTTTAATTTTATACACATAAATTATTTTATTTACATTATTATTTATATATAATATATATACTTTATTATTATTATTACTTAGACATATTTTGTGTATAAGTGATATTTAATTATATATTTCAGAATATTAAGCATAGTTTAAGTATACTACTAACTAAGGTTTAATATTAATTTGAATTGTTAATAAAATATAGACTTAAATATTATCTGTTAATAACTAGTAAAATGTTAACATAATTTGTCTAGATTATCCACAATTTAGTGTTAATACTTTTTTGGATTATGATTTTGAAAATTTTAATTATTCGTTTATCTTCGATTGGTGATATTTTTCATACATTTACATTACTACCAGATATTAAGCAGAAATACCCTAATGCTGAAATAGATTGGTTAGTTGATGAAAGTTTTAAAGGTATTGCTGAGTTATCTCCACTAATAAATAAGGTGATTAGTATTCCATTACGTAAATGGAAAAAAAATAAATTGAGTTGGTTATATAATTTAATTAAATTTAGAAATTCTATTAATCATGAACAATATGATTATATTATTGATACACAAGGATTAATTAAATCAGCTTTTTTAGCTAAATTTTTATTTAAGGGCAAAATTTATGGTTTAGATTGTAAATCAGCACGTGAGTGGTTAGCTAGCTTTTTTTATGATTATACATATACAGTTAATCAAAATAATGTTGCAGTAATAAGGTTACGCGGTTTAATAGCTAAAATATTTCAATTAGATCATGATTTAAACATAATTGATTTTAAAGTTAACGCTGCTAACTGTAATATTTATTATCCAGAAGGTTATGTACTTTATTTACATGGTACATCGAAAGAAAATAAAAAATGGTCATTAGAAACATGGTGTGAATTTTCAGAATGGATAATTCTAAACACCGAATTGAAAATTATTTTAACTTATAGTAATCAGACTGAACTAGATTTTGCACAGCAATTTCAGCAAAAAATGCATAATGAACGAGTTGTCGTTGTGGATAAGTTAGGGTTTTTACAATTAGTTGATTTAATAAAAAATGCGAATTTAATTATTGGAGTGGATACTGGATTTACACATTTAGCTAATTTATTGGCAAAACCGACATTAGCTATTTATTTACATAGTGATCCTAGTTATGTTGGTATGTTAGAAAGTAGCACAGCACATAATTTTGGTGGTTATAAATTAAGAGTTGAACCATCTGAATTAATTGAATATATTATAAAAAATAATTTATTGGAGCTTAATCATGTTAAATAATGAAATGTTTACTTCACCAGAAAAATGTATTGAAGAATGTGACAAACAAATAAATTTTTCTAAAAATTTAGTCGTTTATTTAGAACAATATATTCGCCAAATGGAGGCAATGAAGACTATGGCTAATTCAGCTAAATCTCTTCAAGATGTTAATCCATTGAATTTAATGAATAAATTTATGGATTTTATGAGTAATACAGCATCAATAATGAATCCTGCGGATAAGAAAAAACCAGAACCAGTTAAAAAAGAAGAAAGTACATGCGAATAATCTATTCGGGTCTTTTATATCTATTAGCACCATTAGTTCCGTTGTATCTCAAAAAGCGCGGGAAAAAAAATCCGCAATATTTAGAAAATTGGCATGAGCGCTTTGGGTGGAATTTAGTTAACCCAAGCACAAAACCAATTGTATGGTTTCATTCGGTGTCAGTAGGTGAAACTAGGGCTATGTATAAATTAGTTGAATTATTTAATGAAAATTTACCGGAATATCAAATATTAATTACAACGATGACTCCAACTGGGAGGGAAACGGCTAAAAAGTTATACCCATATGCACATATTCATTATGTGCCGTATGATTTAAGTTTTAGTGTTAAACAATTTTATAAAACCTTTAAACCTAAATTGGGAATAATTTTAGAAACCGAAATTTGGCCAAATTTAGTTCATTTTGCCGCGCATAATGCAATTCCGTTGTACTTGGTTAATGCTCGCCTATCAAATAGGTCATACATTGGCTATAATCGCTTTAAAATGGTGCTGGCGTCGATTTTAAATAAATTTACAGGAATTCTATGTCAAGATCAAAATACATTAAATAACTTTGCTAAGTTGAATTATTCTGGTAAATTGGCTGTAGTTGGAAATACAAAGTTTGATTTAGTTTTAAATAGTGATATAAATCAATTGATTATGCTTTTTAAACAGATGTTTGCGGAGCGTAAAGTTATTACATTTGCTTCAACTCGTGATGGAGAAGAAGAATTAATTCTGGATAATCTTGATTTTTCAGAAGATGTAGTATATTTAATTATTCCGCGTCATCCAGAAAGATTTATAGAACTTGAAAATTTATTAATTGAACGTAACGTAAATTATCAAAAACGTTCTGACGGTAATTTAATTAAACCTGAGACTAAAGTTGTTATTGGCGATAGTATGGGTGAGATGTTGGCATATTATGCAATTAGTTATCTAGCAATAATTGGTGGTAGTTTTAAAGATTTTGGTGGACAAAACCCAATTGAAGCAATTTTTATGCATGTTCCAGTGATTTTTGGAAATTCAATGTATAACTTCAACGAAATAGCAGAAAATTGTTTAACTGATGGTTGTGCTTATCAAATTGATAGCGTAAGTAAGTTAAGTGATGCTATTCATAAAATGTTACATAATGTTAATGAATATGTTGAATTAAAAGATCATTGTAATCAATTTATTGATAAATATCAAGGTGCTTCACAGCGTGTTTTTGATATTGTCAAGCAAAGCTTGTAATGTTTCATATGAAACATTTAGCAAATTAGAATTAGCTAAAATTATGCTAGAAACTTAGATAGCATATAGACTACATGGGGAACTAAATGAAGAAAATAATTATAGTTACTGGTGCAACTAGCGGAATCGGTTTGGAGTGTGTGAGGAAGTTTTTAGAAATAGATGATGTGATTGTTTTTGGTATCGGGCGTAATATAGCCAAAATCAATGATTTAAAACACCCGCGTTTTTTTGTTAAACAATGTGATGTGGCAAATATTGAGCAGACTAAAAGTTTAATATTTGAAATTCAAAAATTTGGTAAAGTTGATTGTTTAGTTAATGCTGCTGGTGTTACCGGTCGTGGAGATAATACAATTGTGGAACATGATTTAACACAAAAAATGATTGAAATTAATATTTTGGGCATGGTTAATTTTATTGAATGTATCTTACCATTAATGCGTGAAAATAAAACTGGAAGTATAATTAATTTAAGTTCGTTAGCTGATCGTTATCCGCGACCAAATAATGCAGTCTATGCGGCAACTAAGGCATATGTAAAAAGTTTTTCAGATTCTTTACGCTTACAAAATGCTAAATACGGTATTAGGGTAATCAATATTGCGCCAGCATTAATCAAAACACCAATGATTACATCTTTAGGTATTAATGAAGGTACTATTGACTTGGATAAATTTGGTGACATTGTTAAATTTATTTATTTGCAGCCTCAGGATATTTGTATTCGGGATATTGTGGTTGCACCAACTTCATATGAAGGTTAAATTTATTGGTTTAAATAGTTTAGGTTTTATTTAATCTCTTTGTGTTTAACTTACCGCGGTTTGTCGCGTTAAAACAGTAACTGCAAGTTGACGGTCTCGAAGAAATCCTCTGTTGCTCTGCGGCGTAGATAGGTAAATTTAGTTTGTTGTTTTTATTAAAGTAGTTAGTTTAGATAAGCTTGGTTTAGTATAGTTTGATATATAATTAAAGGATAAATTTATAATGAAAGCATATGAATGGATTTTATTTGACGCGGATGAGACTTTGTTCCATTTTGACGCTTTTAGTGGTTTACAGTTGATGTTTACTCAATTTGGCGTAGATTTTAGTTCGCAAGATTATCAAGAATATCAAATGATAAACAAGCCATTATGGAGTGATTATCAAAATGGTGCGATTAGCGCACAGCAATTACAACATAGGCGTTTTGATTTATGGTCAAATAAATTGAGGATTACGTCAGCCGAATTAAATAGTGCTTTTATGATGGCAATGGCTGAGATTTGTGCGCCAATTGATGGAGCGGTGAATTTATTAAATGCATTAAAAGATCGAGCTAAGTTAGGAATTATTACGAATGGATTTATTGAATTGCAGCAAGTTCGTCTTGAGCGTACAGGGTTACGTGAACATTTTGAATTATTGGTAATTTCTGAAGAAGTTGGTGTTGCTAAGCCACATCGAGATATTTTTGAACATGCTTTAACTCTTATGGGTAGTCCTCGCCGTGAAAATGTATTAATGGTTGGAGATAATCCTGATTCTGATATTTTGGGTGGTATTAATGCTGGATTGGATACATGCTGGATTAATCGTGAGAACAAACCAACGCCGGATGGTATTATTCCTAAGTATCAGGTTGGTTCATTGTGGAATTTGGAGCAGTTACTCTCTAAGAGTTATTTCAAATAGGCGATTAATTATATTGTAGATTGTAAATAAAAATACTTTACGGTTCATAAAGTAATTGTTCGTGTTGAATTTATAGCTATTTAAAATGTAAATTACGTATTGTTAATCTATAATAAACGAATATTTCATTATATTTATGCTGTGGAGCAAACAAGTTGTTTATATGTTAGCTGTATGTGCTTTTATCCATATGATATGCAATAGGTCAATTAAATGTTTGGATTATTAAGGAAAAGGCAAATGTTAGATGAAAAATCAATTGAGAAAATAATAAATGAAAGGAATATTAAATTATTAATTTTTGATTGTGATGGCACACTAATGGATACGTTAGCCTTACATTACTCAGCATGGAATGAAGCTTTTAGTTTACTGGGTTATAAATTTATTGAGCAAGATGAATTTATTCGTGATTATGCTGGTGTTAGTGGCAATGATATGGTTCGTACGGTAATTATTAGATTTGGCTATAATTTGGCGGTGGGTGCTGTTTTAAATCTAAAGAAGGAACTTTTTCTGGCTAAATATATTTCGTTAGTCTCGCCGATTGCAAAAACTTTCGCAATAGTAAACAAATATTCATCACGATTAAAAATGGTGGTTGCATCAGGAGGTGCACGCGAAGCGGTTAATCAAATGCTGGAACTCAATGATGTTCGGCATTTTTTTATGCAAGTAATTACGCTTGCAGATGTCGCTCAGGGTAAACCTGCACCAGATATATTTTTAAAGGCTGCATATGATCAAGGAATTGATCCAGAACATTGTTTAGTTTTTGAAGATCATCATGCTGGTTTTGCTGCGGCTTTATCCGCAGGGATGTGTTATGTTGATATTAACCAGTTATCAGAGTTGAGTTAATTTTTACTTTAAGAATATATTTGTGAAAACTGATTTTTTATTGATTTTAGGCGATAAAAGTTCATCTTCGTGGTCGTTGCGTGCGTGGCTAATGCTTAAGCAATTAGGGGTTAAGTTTGATGAGTGGGTAATTAAACTGGGAACGGAGCAAACTAGGGCTGAAATTTTGGAATATGTTCCATCGGGAAAAGTTCCTGCGCTAATCCATAATGAAAATATTTGTTGGGATTCATTATCTATTGCGGAATACTTGAATGAGTTATTTCCGACGGCAAAACTTTGGCCGATTAATCAATCTGCACGAGTATATGCTAGAAATATTAGTAATGAAATGCATGCTGGATTTGCTAATTTACGTCAACTAATGCCATTTAATTTAAATGAATTTAAATCGTTGCCAATTTCATTGGGATTAGAGCAAGATATTCAGCGAATTGAGGCTATTTGGCAAGAGTGTCGTGCAAATTACTCCAACTCTGGAGAATATTTATTTGGCGAATTTTCTATTGCTGATGCAATGTACACACCAATTGTATTGAGATTTAGGAGTTATAATTACAAGTCAAGTAATCCTGTGGTTATTGATTATTGTCAAACAATATTAAGTAATCAATTCATTCAAGAGTGGCTAAATAGCGCAAAGTAATTACTTCAATTAGTGAGCATTTGTTTAATAATGTAAAGTTTAGGAATTGATTATTTAGCGCTTCAATCGATTCGCAATGGGGTTAATAGTATATATTTATGATTGAATGGAGATGGTATGATTTATGAAACTGAGAGGTTAATTTTGCGTGAATGGCGAGAATCTGATTTAGAGCCATTTGCACGAATGGGGCAAGATGTAAAAGTTATGGAATTTTTTCCTAAGTTATTAACTCATGCAGAAAGTGCGGCATTAATTGCACGAATTCAAGCTAAATTTAGTCAAGAGGGGTTCTGTTTTTTTGCAGTAGAGTTAAAATCTACTGCTGAATTTATTGGTTTCATTGGTTTAAGTATTCCTAGTTTTCAAGCGCATTTTACACCCTGTGTTGAGATTGGTTGGCGTTTGGCTGCTAAATATTGGGGTTATGGTTATGCTAGTGAGGGCGCTCAAAAATGTTTAGAAATTGGGTTTAAGCAGTTTAAATTACGAGAAATTGTAAGTATTGCGGTAAAAGATAATTTAAATTCGATAAAGGTAATGCAGAAAATTGGCATGCAGCAAGACCTAAATGGGAGTTTTATGCACCCAAGTCTTGCCGAAGGTAGTCCTTTAGCTGAGCATGTTTTGTATCGTATTCAAGCGCCACAAGAGTAATGTTAGCCGTAAATAAATTTAAAGAGGAGTAATCTAAGATGGTGGAAATATATCTTCAAGAACCAACTCTAGACAATCAAGATAATTTTATTAGAACTATGCACTTAAGTCAACAAATTCATCATCCGTGGTTGCAGGCGCCGAGTACTCCTGAAGAATATCGTAAATATTTAGATAAATATCAAGCTTCGACGACGAATATAAGTTATTTGATCTTTGCTAAAGATAATCCTGAACAAATTTTGGGCGTAATTAATTTAAATGAAATTATTCGTGGCTGTTTTCATAATGCTTTTTTAGCTTATTATGCCAGTTGCTACGGTGTTGGCAAGGGCGTTATGTTACAAGCATTGAAGTTGGTAATTGATCAAGCGTTTAATCAGTTAAACTTACATCGAATTGAGGCTAATATTCAGCCAACTAACGTAAAATCGATTCAATTTATTCAACGTGCTGGCTTTAGAAATGAGGGAATGGCACATAGTTATTTGTTTATTGATGGTGTGTGGCAAGATCATTTGCGCCTTGCATTACTTAATCATGGTTGGCAAGTTGCAGGTTATTGATGAAGCTAAAATAAATTTAAGATATGGGAAATAATTGATGAAAAATATTTTACGCATTGCTCGTCCAAGTGATAATTTAAGTCAAGTGGCGCTAATTTATAAAAATGGATTTGGCTTTGAAATTTTATCAGAGTTTAAAGATCATAATGGATTTGATGGAGTTATTTTAGGACATTCAAAAGCTACGTATCATCTTGAATTTACCCATCATTATGCTACAGTTGTTGGTAGAGATCCAACTCAAGATAATTTACTTGTATGGTATGTTCCTGAAATCGCGGCGTATAAAAAGTTAATGGATAATCTATTGCAAGCTGGGTTTATTAAAGTTACGTCGTATAATCCATATTGGGATCAAAATGGTAATACTTTTGAAGATTGTGATGGTTATCGAGTTGTAATTACCTTGGATCAATGGGTAAAATAAATGTTGAGCAGATAAGTTAAACATAGCGCGTTAATGTCTAAGAGGTGAAAAAATGAGAATAAAGAAAGTATTTTGTGGAAGTCCAATCATTTGCTTGGGGTTAATTCTTGGCGCTTGTTCGCATAGTGAATCTACGCTGCAACACCCGTTAGATACGCTACGCATTGACGTAGGTAGTGAAGCACCCACATTAGATCCTGCATTGTCGGAGGATGCCGCGGCGGGGAGAGTAATTAATGATTTATTTGCGGGTTTAGTCGATTTTGATCAGCAAAATAATCTTATTCCTGGAATGGCAGAGAGCTGGAATATTTCAGCCAATGGTAAAACCTATACGTTTCACTTGCGAGATAATTTAAAATTTTCTGATGGTTCAAGGATAACGGCGAATGATTTTATTTATACCTATCGTCGAGTGGTTGATCCAAAAACTGCATCAGGACATAATTATTTATTGGCAGGAGTGGTTAATGGCAATAAGATTATTAAAGGTGAATTGCCGCCAACTAGCTTAGGAATTAGTGCACCAGATGCCAAAACGGTGGTGATTCAATTAGATCATCCAGATGCTAATTTCTTGAATTATTTAACTTTAGGTACGGTTGGAGTGGTTTCGCAAAAAACGATTAATAAATACGCTAGTGCGTGGACTCAAGCGCAAAATATGGTTACATCAGGTGCATATGTTTTGAGTGAGCACGTAGTAAATGGGCATATTTTATTAACTAAAAATCCATATTATTTTCAAGAAAGCCAGGTTGCTATCGCTAAGGTCGATTTTTTCCCTTATGTGGATCATAATGCTGGCTTAAGTGCGTATAAAACAGGTGGATTGGATTTGGTGTATCAAAGTGTTCCGATTGATCAATATCAAAATTTAAAGCAGCAATATCCCAGTGAACTACATACGATTCAACAAGAAGGGATTTATTTTTATGATTTAAATCAATTGTTACCACAGTTTAAGAATAATCCTGAATTACGTCAAGCTTTAAGCATGGCAATTGATCGTAATGCGTTGGTGAATAAAGTCTTGGGACAAGGTGAAACAGCGTTGTACAGTAATGTTACCTCAACTGTGGAAAGTGGTGCTTATAAGTCAGTCCGCTATAGTTGGGCAGATTTGCCGTATGCGAAACAGGTGAAAATTGCCCAGCAATTATATGCTAAAGCGGGTTATTCTGCGAGTCATCCATTAAAAATTGATCTGAGTTATAACACCGATGATTTGCATAAGAAAATTGCATTGGCAATTGCGGGAATGTGGAAAAGTACTTTAGGAGTTGAAGTTACTTTATCAAATCAAGAGTGGAAAACTTTTATAGCGAGTCGGCACAGTGGTAATTATGTAGTTGCCCGTGATCGGTGGGTAGCCGATTATAATTCGGTAACTAGTTATACGCAATTGTATTTATGCAATGGCATGCAAAATAATTCACATTACTGTAATCCAGCCTATGATAAATTGGTTACAGCCGCCGAAAATAGTTCGGATTTGACACAGCAGCAACAGTTGTATCGCCAAGCATTAACGCTGGCTTTAAATGATTATGCGATTATTCCGTTATTTCAACCGAATTATTCTAAATTGGTTAAACCGTATGTGAGTAATTTGGATGTTGAGCATAATTTTTTCAATGTTGAACAATCTAAATGGGTTAAATTTAGCGATTAATGGCTTATCACAAGAGATATAAAGTCATGGGTGTAAGTAAGCTGGGATATTTTACTTGTGTATAATAATTTATGTTGGTCATTAAATTACAAATGAGGTTATGGCATAAATTGGTCTGGTTTTGAGTTAAAAACCGCTACGACATTATGTTGATAAGAGTGAGTTGTCATGCTGTGGAGTTTATTTAGAAGATAGTAAAAAACCGCCTATGTATAAGAATAGGCGGCTTGTTGTTAATGAGATTTTATGGCGTGATGGTGGTGCTAATCAGCGTGACTGCTGCATCGCGCGACCATGCATTTCCAATTAAGCTAGATCGACCATTATCACTAATCGCGGCAGATGAGTCGATGGTGCCTTGGAATGATGTGAGTGTTCCAAATGTCGCCGCTGAACCAACATCCCAAAACACGTTCTGATGTAAAGTTCCCGCGGTAAGATTGACGATTGAACTGGTCGCTGTTGTGAGTGTTAAGCATTGGTTATATTTATGCCGTGGGGTGGTTTTTAACTATTTTTATTACGTATTTAATCTCTTTGGGTTTAATTCCTCGCGGCTTGCCGCGACTTAGTATAATCTATGGATGAATAAAAGTAAGTATAT
>JAIETT010000084.1 GCA_019744945.1 Burkholderiales bacterium | reverse complement strand
ACGAACGTAAAAAAGTTTGTCCTTATCAGACTGGGAGTAAATCGATAAATTGTCATAATAGGCTTCTTGAATCGCGGCATGCAACATTTGCGGGTTGTCTTTGGGTACAATCGCTAAAATCGCATCTAAAATATCATTACGCACGCCATATGGATTATCAATGGGACCAATCAAGGCTGAAATTGATTCTGAAATCCGCAATTTATCAATCGTTGCGGTTTGACTATTGGCTGGAATATTTTTTAATTGTGGATAACGTTGCAACCAGTTAATTTTACTTAAATCGATACTTTTGGGAGAATAGGCGCTATTTAAACTGGATGAAGAGCTAGATTCTGAAGCTGCATTTTTTAATGCGTCACTAGAGCAGTAAGCGATGCTTGCGGCAACTAGAACTAACGCTATGGCTAAACTAACGCTATGGCTATAATTGATTTTTTCATCACAAGGTCTCCTTTTAATGAATAGAATAATTGTAGCCAACATTTCTAAGCTATGTTGATCTATTAGGCGTAAAATTGTATAAATTCAAATAAATCGTTATAAAATTCAGTAAATACTAATGTGATATTACCCAACAGTTTTATCAAGTAAATCAATCAGTACAACTTTCAGCAAAATTCCCTAACTGTACTGCATAACTAAATTAGCGGTTTATTTTGTGCGAATTAACTAAATTTAAATCGACTGGGATAGACTAGGCATTCACTCACAATTACATGACTCAAACATATTACTCTTTCCTAACCTCGTTAGTTGGTATAATTATCGTTTGTGCTACTTTCTCAACTTAAAATCAGCTTATTTAAGGAACGCTCACAATGCCTGAACTCCCTGAAGTAGAAACCGTCAAAAATGGCTTACAAGACTTAGTTGGTACAACGGTAACCTCGGTAATAATTCGCTTTCCACGCTTACGCTATCCACTCAATCAAAGTGAATTAGATCAAGCGGTAGGACAAAAAATCAGCGCAATTACTCGCCGTGCCAAGTATTTGATTTTTCATTTAGAGAATGGTTACTTAATTTATCATCTGGGGATGTCGGGGCGCGTAACTTTATACGCAGATAAAGCTCCTGAAGTTTTAAAACACGATCACGTGGATATAATCTGTGATAATTACACCATTCGTTATAACGACCCACGCCGTTTTGGCTGCATCATTTATACTGCAAGCTTAGAAAATAATCCGATGTTAGCTAATTTAGGCCCAGAACCGCTTGAAACTGAATTTACCAGTGAGTATCTCGCAAATAAGCTCAACAAGAGAAATACGCCGATAAAACAATTAATTATGGATAATGCGGTGGTAGTCGGAGTTGGCAACATTTACGCTTGCGAATCATTATTTCTGAGCAAAATTAGCCCATTACGCAAAGGCAAAGATTTAAATTTAGCCGAGAGCCAATTGTTAGTTACCAATATCCAAAAAGTTTTAACCGAAGCAATTGCTGCTGGCGGTAGTTCTTTACGTGATTACAAAAATGCTCAAGGTGAATTGGGCTATTTTCAACAAAGCCATAATGTTTATGGCAAAGCCAAACAAAGCTGCACCAGCTGCGGGGATATTATTCAAGAAGTGCGCCTTGGACAACGCAATAGTTTTTATTGTCCAACTTGTCAACATTAAGAGAAGCAATGAAACCATTCAAAATAAATTTTAATTTCGCCAAAAAACTCTTTGTAGTCGGCTTAGCTTGCATACTCATCAGTGGTAGCGCTTTTGCCGAAACCAGCGAGCAAGCAGAATCAGAAGATGGACTACTAAATTTAATCACGCAAAGCGAAAGCCCGACGCTGATAGAATCTCTACCCATTGTAATAAAACCCGTACTCATTCCAGCTAAAAAAGTTACTCCACTGGTGATTGGTTTGGCTCTGGGTGGTGGTGCAGCCAAAGGCTTTGCTCACGTTGGTGTAATTCGCGCACTCGAAGAAAATGGTATTAAAGCCCAAATCGTGACAGGCACTTCGGCGGGAAGTTTAGTAGGTAGCTTATATGCTTATGGCTATACCCCCGATCAACTACAACAAATATCTTATCAACTCGATGAATTAAATTTAGCCGATTTTACCTTTAGTTCGAATGGCGTAATCAAAGGCAATCGCTTACAGCAGTTTGTTGATGGTCAAGTTAAAAATACTCCTTTGCAAAAATTAAGCCGCAAATTTACCGCGGTTGCTACCGATTTAGATAGTGGACAAAGTATCGGATTTAACACTGGAGATACGGGAATTGCGGTGCGTGCTTCGTGCTCAATTCCAAATGTATTTATGCCTGTAGCTATGAATGGTCATCGCTATGTGGATGGTGGTTTATCGGCACCAGTTCCAGTTAGTTATGCACGCAAAGCTGGGGCAAATTTTGTCATTGCGGTGGATATTACCGCCAAGCCCAAACAAGGCAGCAATGGATTTTTAGCTAATTTTGATCAAACCATCAATATTTTAAGCATCAAATTACTTCATGAACAATTGAAGCAAGCCGACATTGTAATTAGTCCCGATATCAGTCAATTATCCAGCTTTGGTTTTGATAAAAAGCAACAAGCCATTGATTTGGGTTATAAAGCGACAATGGCACAAATGCCCTTAATCAAACAAAAAATTAGCGCGTGGCAAAAAGCCAATTCTTAATTCAGGAGCTACAACAATGAAACTAAATCGCATCAATGCTTACTTAATTGGCTGTGGACTAAGCTTAGCAGGATGTAGCAACCTAAGCAGCCAACATTCGACTAATCCAGCGCAGACTACCCCAACTTCTGGTGATTTACTCCACATCGACAATATCACCATTGGTCACATGAAAAATGACACCAGCAATCAATTCACAATTAAATTAGCACTCAGCGCGCAAAGCCTACAAAATATTGATGGCTGGAAAATCGGCTTTTTCATGCCCCGCGTGCTTGACAAACATTCAGGCATCGCCAATAAATCCCTCAGCATGACGGTTTGTGAGCAAAATTCATCACAATGTAGTAAGTTAATTTATCAAAAAAATTCGTTCACGGCTAATGATTTAAGTACGGGATTTACCAGCATCTTGGCACCCAAAGATAATTTCACCATCCTCGCAGGCAAACGTTACGTAATTACCCTGGCGCACATCAATACACCATTATTAAATTATTCTTCCGTGCCACAAAGTTGGTTTTTAATTACGCCTAATAATCAAGTACTGAATTTAGCAGTAAGTCCTGCTAGCTATCAACTAATTGATTATAATGGCACACAAATTCAACGCCAAGTTGCAGAGCATAACCAAGACAATTGGAACGACTCAGCTAAGCTCACAACGCCGCTAAACGTAATCCCAAGTCCCAATCAAGTTGTTTTTGAACAACATGGACAATTAACGCTTGGCAATCAGGTAATGATAGTCGATAAAAGTTCCTTCAATCATAATAGCGAGAGCTTTCTCGTTGAGTATTTAAAGCACGAACAACAGATTAGTCGCACTCGTCACCACACCGCTGGGGTTAAATTAATTGAATTTAGCGCGGCAAATTTCACGAATCCCGAAGCTTATGCAATTAACATCACCCCGAATAAAATTTTAATTAGCTCAAATACTAGAACGGGTGGTTTTTATGCGGTGCAGACCTTACGTCAAATTTTTGCGCAATACGGTAGAAACATCCCCACAATGACAATTAATGATGCACCACGCTTTAAATATCGTGGTTTAATGCTGGATTCCGCACGCCACTATTTTACTCCCAACGAAATTCAAAACCTCTTGGATTTAATGGCACTCCAAAAATTAAACACTCTCCATTGGCATCTCTCAGATGATGAAGCGTTCCGCATTGCACTCAGTGATTACCCACAACTTAGTACAATTGGTGCAACTAGTGGCTATGGTCAACCGTTAATCAATATGCGAATTGTTGATCGCAACCTAGATACAGCGACCAGTAAAACTAATCCACAATTCATTAACGTCGCGACAATTTATCAAGGCAGTTACTCAGCGAGTGAGATTCGCCAACTTATCAACTATGCCAATGCGCGCCAAATCACCATTATTCCTGAAATTGATATTCCTGGACACTCGCGTGCAATGATGAAAGCTATGCCAGATTCATTCTATGACCCACAAGATAAATCATTGTATGGTGGCTATGGTGACGATACCTTACCGGTGTGCAGTTATAATCAAAATACACCATTAGGCACTAATTTCACCCACGATATCACTGCAATAGTTAAACAAGTTAGCGATTTGTTTAATCAACAAACCACGCTCTATCAAGTTGCACATGAAGTCAGCATTGGCGGCGATGAGGTCAATAAAAACGCATGGACTAAAACACCCATTTGTCAACAAAATAGCGGTTATGCCAATTTAAATGCACTGCAAAAAGAGCATAAATTTTTAGCCCAACTCGGCAATAGCGCGCCATTAAGCGCCGTAAAACTTTCAGGTTGGGAAGAGTTTGTCTTAGATGATGATGGTACGCTGGAAAATAATTCTGCCAATGTAGTGCCTGCGCAAAAAACTGGACATGTCTGGATTTGGCAAAAAACCTATCCAACTCAAGCACGCTATGCGGTAGAATTAGCCAATCATGATTATCCAACCGTGTTGGATTATGCGAGTAATTTATATTTTGATAATCGCTACACGGCACAAAAAGAAGAACCTGGTTTATATTGGGCAACTAACTATAGTGACACTGCAGCAGCGTTGGACGCAACAAGCGCACTTAGCAAAACCACTAAATTAATCGCAACCGATAAACGCCAAAATATAGTCGGTCTTGAAGGTGCGCTCTGGACAGATGTAATTCCAAATTATGAGCACCTCGTTTATATGGCATTACCTAAAATGAGCGGATTGGCTGAAGCGAGCTGGTCATTAGACCCTGATAGTGACAATAATTCGCAAGCCAATTGGCAAAGTTTGGCACGCCGTCTGGGTTGTGGTTCAGATGGGTTGCTGCATTTTATTAATCAAACTTATGCAGTTAAATATCGTGGCTACCCAAATGGAATTGCTCTCGAAGCACCAGCGTTATGTAATGCTAACGCTACGAATAAGTAACTTACTGAATATATTACTGATTAACTCAAGGAGTAACGATGACGGCTCAGGCTCAAGATCAACAACTAAAACGCGGCATGAAATCACGTCATTTATCAATGATTGCCATTGGTGGAACTATCTCGGCAAGTTTCTTTTTGGGTATTGGCGACATCTTGAAACAAGTTGGTCCATTTGGAACTATCTTGGGCTTTATCATCGGTGGCATGGTGATGTTTTTGGTACTCTTAAGCCTAACCGAGATGGCAATTGCCATGCCTGTCTCAGGCTCATTTCAAACTTATGCGACACGCTTTATCTCACCACTGGCGGGATTTCTAACTGGCTGGTTATATTTAATTAATTGGATAACTGCCGCAGCCGCCTCGTTAACCGCCGCCTCAATAATTATGGCAAGCTGGTTTCCCGAGAGCTTAGTTTGGCAATGGAGTTTATTATTTATCGGATTAACTGCGGTCTTAAATTTTTTCCCAGTTAAAGCCTATGGCGAAATGGAGTTTTGGTTTGCGGGCATTAAAATTGTCGCAATTCTCGGTTTTATCTTAGTTGGTTTAGCCGTATTATTTGGAATTGTCCCTCAATTTGGTCCTGTTATCGGCTTTAAAAACTTTTATCACGATGGTTGGTTTCCCAACGGATATTTGCCATTTTTTTATGGCATCGTGGTCATTGTCTGCACTTATCAAGGCGCCGAATTAGTCGGAATTGCCGCGGGTGAATCTGAAGAGCCCGAAAAAAATGTAAAAAAAGCCATCCGCAATGTTGGAATTCGCATTTTATTATTTTTTGTCTTATCGGTATTTGTCGTAACCATGTTAACGCCGTGGCAACAAGCCTCCGTATCTAATAGCCCATTTATTTCGATTTTACAACGTGCCAAAATTCCATATATTTATCAAATCATGCAGTTTGTAATTGTTGCTGCCAGCTTATCGGCAGTTAATTCGGCATTTTATGCCTGTGCGCGCTTACTCTGGTCAATGGCTAACTCCAAGCAAGCACCACGAATCTATGCCATTACCAATAAAAACGGTGTACCCTATTATGGTGTAATTGTCACCGCCGCGATGTCGGGCTTATGTTTATTAAGCAAATTCTTTGGCGCAGAAAAAGTCTTTATACTGATTGTCTCCTCTTCGGGCATGGTTGGCTGTTTAATTTGGATTATGATTAGCTGGGGACATATCGGATTTCGCCGTTATTTAAGCCGTGAGGGCGTCAATCCAGAAACACTTTCGTTTCGAGTGCGCGGTTACCCTTTCGTGCCAATTCTCAGCATCGTATTTAATGCCTTAGTAATTCTCGGCATGCTGTGCGATGATGGGCAACGCATCGTGGTCTATCTAGGTTTACTATTAATTGCATTCTTCCTAGTTGTGTATCGCTTATTTTTCTATACCGCGCTAAACCACAATCACGCGGCAAAAGATTAATTTTGATTGCTACGCCGATAGTTTTTTTGGAGCGCAAATTGAGTTTTTAACCCCAAACAATTAGCCTTTGAGCCTTATTTTGGCTGAGCGACTACGCTAATTGGCACTAAAAATGTTTATATCTGATGGTGCATTGCCACATAAGTGTTAAAATAATGCTCTAAAATAAAAATACGTTCGGAAGTAAAATGAACAACACCAACAAAATACCAACCTTTGATAAACAGCGTGTGTTGCATGAATTGCAACACTTTTTACCAGCTCAAGAACCACTGGTTAATTTCATCCATCACAACACCTTGCATGCATTACAACATTTAGAGTTTGATCAAGCGCTCAGTCGTGCAGCACAAATCTTTGGTTATAAAGTCTATTTTCCATTAGCTAAATTTCGCGAACTGTTTAATCAAGGTCTAATTGCCGAGAAAATTCTCGAACAAACCATAATTAAACACGCTGGTGAACAGCAACTTAAAACCTGGCGCTATAAATTACTCGAACAAGATTTTGCACCATATCTCGACTCTAAAATTGGCGCACTTCGCAACCAATGGAAACACCATTATCAGGTTGATTTAGATTGGCATATTTATCCATTATTATTTCGCCTGTTATGCAACTACCTTGATCAAGGCGTCGCATTGTGGCCATTTCCAGTTGAGAATAAATCTTTTCTCGATGCCATCCGTGAATTGGAACAATATACTAAGGTTAGTCTATTTAAAACTCCGCGGGCGCGCGAAATGTTACTCGATACCAGCCTAAAATTTGAAGATTTACTGGCTTTCTTACTTGGTAACAATCCCAATATTTATGAACAATATCTCTATGATCAGCAATTTGCGCATAAGGGCTGGTCGGGAATGGTGAGTTCAATTGAGCGCAATCCTAAAACGCTGTTAGATCCGCGCGAAATAAATCTGGAAGAATTAATTCAATTTGAGTTATTGCTCGAAATCGACACCCTAGATTATTTGCTGGCTAATCAATGGCGTCCATTAAGCCAAATTATGCAACAAAATTTGCCTGGAATTCATGATGATTTAGCGCAACCAGAATTATTTGACATCTTAGCCTTATGGCAAAAAGCCTTTGAATGGAGCTATTACGATCAAGTATTATTTGCCATTCAACAAGAAAAACCCCAAAGTAACAAACCAAGCAGCAAGAGTTTTCAAGGTTTATTTTGTCTCGATGATCGCGAATGTTCTTTGCGCCGTTACCTCGAAAGTGTTGCACCAGATTGTGAAACTTTTGGCATGCCAGGCTTTTTTAATGTCGCATTATATTACAAAGCCAGCGGCAGCAATTTCCTCTCTAAATTAGCTCCTGCACCAGTCAAACCCCAACATTTGATTAAAGAATTAGGCAAAATAAAACATCCGCCACATAATTTCTATTTCTCACGCTTGAGCCATAATTTTATTTTTGCGTGGCTGATGACGCTGACTATCGGATTTTGGTTTCCAATTAAGCTTATTCTAAACTTATTACGTCCAAATGCAAAATCAGCCTATGACTCCTCAGTCTATAGCGCCCGACGCACTGGCAAATTAAGCATCACGAACGAAGATGAGCACACCGAAAATAATTTACAAATCGGTTATAAAGAAGAGGAAATGGTTGAGAGTGTTTATCAATTACTCATCAATGTCGGTCTCAATCGTGATTTTGCGCCAATTGTGTATGTCGTGGCGCATGGCGCAAGTTCGGTAAATAATCCACATTATGCCGCCTATGATTGCGGAGCGTGCTCGGGACGCGATGGTGGCGTAAATGCACAAGTTATTGTAACTATGGCAAATAATCCACGTGTACGCGAAAAACTCTTACTCCGTGGTATTGAAATTCCTGATACTACATTCTTCATTGCTGCGCTACATGATACCACGCGCGATGAAATAATTTTTTATGCCGAAGAGCAATTAAGTCCAGAAATGCACCAATTGCACCTGCATTATCGTGAAGTTTTTCAAACTAGCTTAGCTTTAAATGCCAAGGAACGCTCGCGGCGCTTTATGTCAATTGACAGCCATTTGTCATTGCAAAAAATTCACCAACAAATTATTCGCCGTTCGTTATCCATTTTTGAACCGCGCCCTGAACTCAATCATGCCACTAATGCGTTATGCATCATTGGGCGGCGGGAGATGTCGCGGCGGGTGTTTCTCGATCGACGTTCATTTTTGCAATCTTTTGATTATGCAAGCGATGCCACTGGTGAAATTTTAACCAATATTCTCAAAGCCGCCGTGCCGGTGTGTGGTGGGATTAATCTCGAATATTATTTCTCACGGGTTGATCAGAATAATTGGGGCGCAGGCACCAAACTGCCACATAATGTTATGGGATTATTTGGGGTTGCCAACGGTACCGATGGCGATTTACGCACTGGATTACCGTCGCAAATGATCGAAATTCATGATCCAATTCGGATGCTGTTTTTAATTGAACATTACCCTGACACGGTGCTCAGCAGCATTAGTGCGGATGCAAATATTTATCAATGGTTTATCAATAATTGGATTAATTTAGCCGTGATTCATCCCGAAACTCGCGAACTGTATGTGTTTAAGGCGGGCAAATTTAGCGCCTATACGCCATTAACCCAAACGATTTCAACCATTAACAATATTGATAATTTACTCGAAGATAATATCGAAAATCTTCCAGTGTGTTTAATTTAAGGTGTGACCAGTTATGCAATACCTTCTTCAATACCTAGTTTTAATTCCAATCTGCGGTTTTCTAATTAGTCTCTTTATTCCGCGAAGTAATGAAAATCGACTCGCCGATGTGGCTTTTTATAGTGTACTCCTGCAACTAGTATCGACCTGTGTTGTGCTAATTATTTGGCTATTTATCTCACATGATGCGGCTACTTTTGATAAAACGGCGCTGGTACTTCCCACGGGACAAGATGAATTTAACTTAAACTTCCTGTTTGATAAAGCCTCGGCGGTATTTTTAATCGTGGGTGGTATCTTAAGTGCCTTGATTATTCTTTATTCACGCCCGTATCTGCACCGCGAAGAAAATTATAAACGTTTTTTCTGCATTATTCTGTTTTTTTATAGCGGTTATGTTTTAACGATTTTGTCGGGCAATTTGGAAACTTGGTTTATCGGCTGGGAATTTTTGGGTATTTCCTCGTTTCTACTGATTTCATATTATAAAGAGCGCTATTTACCTGTAAAAAATGCCTATAAAGTATTTTCAATTTATCGCTTAGCCGATATTGGCATAATTTTAGCCATTTGGGCGGTGCATAGTTTATTGAAAAGCCCGGGCACCTTTACCCTATTGAATAATCCAGAATATATCAGCTATCATCTAGAAAACAATCATGCTGAATTGATCTTTATTTCCTTAATGTTTCTCTTAGCCGCTTGCGCCAAATCGGCACAACTCCCCTTCTCATCATGGTTACCACGAGCAATGGAAGGACCAACTTCATCCAGCGCAATTTTTTATGGCTCACTGTCGGTACATATGGGGGTATTTTTATTATTGCGAACTTTTGGCGTGTGGCAACATCTGTGGTCAATTCGGGTCTTAATCGTCTTAATTGGAATTAGCACCACCTTAGTCGCATCGGGAATTGCCAAAGTTCAATCCTCGGCAAAAAGCCAAATCGCCTACTCATCAATCGCGCAAATCGGTTTAATGTTTGTAGAAATTGGCTTAGGCTTTGATAATTTAGTCTTGTTCCACTTTGCGGGCAATGCTTTCTTTAGAACTTATCAATTACTCATTTCGCCATCAATTGTCAGCCACGCAATTCGACGCTTATCTTACAGCCACAAACAAAGCGCGCGTTCATTTGAAAGCTTTTTACCGCAAAAATTACGTTATAGTCTATATGTTTTATACTTAAAAGAATGTAATTTAGATTTACTTTTGTACAAATATCTGTGGTGGCCAATGAAGTTTTTGGGTAATAAAATTAATTTTATTAAAGTCAAATATCAAATTAGCTTATTTGGCGTGAGCCTACTGGCTGGATGGTATTTATTGAACGATGCACTCAGCAACCCGAATCAAAACTATAACCAAATTATAGCGGTGGTGTTTGCCGCGTTTGGCATCATGGCGGTTTTGAAAGCCTTTACCTGCCGCAAAAGTGCCACTAGCGCTTGGTTCTTGGTCATTATGAATAATTGCTATATGGTGCTCGCACTGGCCTGTAATAAGCATTTCTATTTAACAGAGCTAATTATTTATTTAAGCGGAGTGTTTATCGCGGGAATCTCGGGCTATGTGTGTTTGAAAATATTAGCTGCCAAAGAGGGAAAATTCACTCTCGGACGCTTCTGGGGTTATTCGGTAGCACATCCAACCTTAGAAATCGTGTTCTTGCTCTCGTGCCTTGGCTTAATGGCGTTTCCAATTAGCCCAACTTTCGTCGGCGAAGATTTACTCTTTGCACACATCGGACGCGATCAATTTGTCTTAGCGTTTTTAGTCTCAATGAGCTTTATTCTTGGCGGATTGTCAATTATTCGAATTTATGCGCGCATCTTCCTTGGACAAGATAGCAAAACTACCGCTAGTTTAGCAGCACGGTATTATTAGTATTCAGGAAGTTATTAGATAACTTCCTGTTATAACATTAGTAAATAGCTGGTGATACTTCTAATACTGCATAAAGAATAACCAGATAAAACTCGTTAAGATCATTGCTATTTTGTGCAGTTTCTAATGCCAAAATATATTCCGCACAATTAGCAATGGTGTGGATAAAGATTTTGTATTAAACTGTCGCAAGTGTTAACACGTTCTTATGATTATTGATGAGAGACTCAAATTGTTCTATATGTTTTATCATTATACCTGAATTAGTGCTAGTTTTTTTCAACAGTTTCCTACGACCAACACAAATAAAAATATCTTTAGCTCTGGTAACCGCAACATTTATCATACTCGTATCTACCCGATTAAAAAACATCTGTTCTGCCTCTCCATCGCTATATACAGTTGAAAAAATAATGATCCTTCTTTCAGAGCCTTGAAATTTATGAACAGTTCCAACTGTAGTCTTATCTTTAAGACAACTATCATCAATTAAATTAGTTAAAGCCATTTCCTGATTACTAAACGGTGTAATGACACCAATAGATTTATACAGATCATCATCGCTAATCTCTGGTGACTCTAACAGCTCCTTTAATTCATAAGTATTATTTAAAATTAAATCTAAAATTAATTTTGCTTCATGGATATTTGCATTATCCTCTCGAAACCCAACGCTTTCAATAAAATATAAATATCCATTTTTCTTTTGCATACATATGATTTCATTTTCGTAGGTAAGTTCATTTGCAATTGCAACAACATTATCTTTACAACGAAAATGCTCTTTTAACCAGATATCACCATCCAATTTACTAAAATTGTATGGTAGTACTATTTGACAGCTATTATTGGCAATTGACATTGCGTTATTACCTTTATTTTCATGAGAATCAGCGCAGCTATAATATTGATTTACTGCATTAACATGAAACGCATCCTTAATAAACAATGGCAATATTTTTAATTCTGTATCTGAAGAAAAACTATAAATTGGTTTAAGTTGTTTTACATCTCCAAAAAGCATACATTTTTTAGCACCATACAAAATAATCATTTTAGATGGTGGAATAGTCCCAGCCTCATCAATCAATAAAAAATCAAAGACATCATTTCGAATTTTTTTATCTTGATCTGTAATGAAATTACCAAAACTATTACACGTTAATGTTAGCATTGGAAAAATTGGCAGAATTTTATTGTAATTTATTTGTGTTGTTGGTGGATATCCATACTTAATATTTATCCAAATGTTTGTACTTGTTTTATTAATAGCAATCACTAAGTATTTCTGACCTTGACTAATATATCCAGCCTTAAGAAGTTGAACGACCTGAGAATCAGTAAGGTTAAACTCCTCTTGATGCTTTTTACTAAGAAAAGCTGTACATTTTTTACATGCAAACCCTCCATTATTTTTTACTAAATTATTCGTATTACAATTTGGGCAGCAATTTTTACCAGCCAAACTAACTTGATCTAAAAAAAATAAAGCTTCTAAAAGATGGAGTGCGTAATAAAAATTGTCAGTTCGCTCTTCAATATCAAATAGTTTTTTGTCATTATAAATTTTATTTCTTAGGTTGATTGCATCATAAAAAGATATAAATCTTTGCACTTCATCCGAGCTAAATACGAGTAATTTACTTAAATCATTATTATGTGCACCAATTTCTTCATTGAGTTGGCTTAACTGTTCATTATAACCATTAATTTCATCTATAAATTGCTTTAACTGAGATTTTATGGATTCAAGCTCCAATCTAGCTTTTGCCAATGAAAATTTTTCACAAGATAATAAAATATCACCTAGAGAATTCTGAATTAGTTGTTCTTTTCTATCCTTAGCAGCTTGTAAGTCTCTAGCTAACCTTCCAGAATTAAACCATTTAAACCAAATTTTAGAGAAAAACCCAGCATCTAATAATAAACCATTTTGAATTTCTTGAAATTTTAGCTCTTCTTCCGTAATGAAATTCTTATGCTTATCTTCATAAATTATTTCATATATTTTTTTGTATAAGTTTAACTTCTTAATGTCACCATCACTAATATTATTAATCACCGATAGTGCATAATCTTCCTGACAATTACTCTCAAAAAGAGGATGTAGTACTGAGACTATACTATTTAAACTAGGTTTAATGTTTGTGATCTGATTTGTTATATCACAAATTGCCTTATTCATTGAGTCCAACCGTGTAACCCAATTAATCCAATGTTCTTGTTGTGATGAAATTTCATTAAAACTATTTTGAACCTCTGATAAATGCTTACCATACCCAATATACTTGTGTAATAATTCCTTTTCAAACTCTGCCAGGTTATGGATAATTTCGTCTGATTGCTTATCATGTTTCTGAATATTATTTATATTTCTCTTTATTTGTTGATAGAAATAATCTGCAGACTTACCTAATTGATCTACTACACTATCATGTATAGAAAGATAATTTGGCTTATATAACTTAAAATTTTCTAAATACTTTTCTGGGTGACTAGCACATTCTAAAATGCTAGCGTTTATCATAGCTGGAGTCATTATAAAATAACTTGCTTTATTTGTACTATTTTGACGAGTCTTAAGTGACGGCACAAATAACTGTAAATGTAAATCTACATTTTTATTAAACGCTAAATTGTCTACCTCTAATTCTAGAGCTTCAAGGTCGTTGTCATCTACAGCAGATGTATCTTCATTATTTTTTTCACCAGTTGTATTTATTGTACAATTTAGCCACCTTTTATACAGTAAATTATTTTCATTCTCGGCTAAAGTTTCTTGAAAGGCATCTTCGATACCCTTTGAAACATTTACCAAAGCTAAATTATTAGTCGATGAGCAAATTAGCGGAGTTTTAAATTTTACCTCACCAGTTTTGCCATAATGATCATACGCATCTAGCCCACTTTCAACAATATATTGTCCAAATACGCCTCGTAACAGTGCTGTCTTGCCAGTACCAGGTGCACCATTTACTGGCAAAATAGGAAATTGATCATTCAAATATGTAGTAAAAGCAACTCGTTGCGTTTCTGCCAACGAATGTTTACAGTTAAATGAACCAATGTGTTTTGAATATGAACTTAGCTGAACTTCTGAATTAATAATCTCATTATCATTGATACTAGCAGTTTGAATTTGAGAGAGTTTATTTTTATGCACAGAAAAATAATGTTTTAAAAGGTCATTTGACTTACCTTGCAATACTTGATCATAAATCTTAATTAACGATGCTGTTAATGATGTACCATAAGCACTAATGTATAGTTCAGGTTTAAATAATTCATCTTTTAATTGCGTCTTAGACTTTATCTTTTCAAATATATTAAACCAGTCGCGATAATCTGAAATAGATAAATCATCATCGAGTAACTGATTAAGTTGGTATTTATCCAGCATTTTTGGGTTAAGCGTCAATAAAGGCGGTTGCAATGGTATACTATCAATAGAGTGATCATATTCAAGATGTAATTCTTTTTTGATTTGCTCAAGAATCTCATCCATTCCAAGAGGATTATTATCTTTATCCTTATTATTAAATGAGACTACTAAAAAAGGGATATAGTCA
This sequence comes from Burkholderiales bacterium, assembly GCA_019744945.1. Taxonomy (GTDB): domain Bacteria; phylum Pseudomonadota; class Gammaproteobacteria; order Burkholderiales; family UBA11063; genus Aquella. The sequence goes on along the minus strand of JAIETT010000084.1, from coordinate 9,682 downwards.
AAATTTTTCTTATTTGCAACACCTACCAACGATATAAACAGCGCAAAATCAAAAGTCGCAATATTAGATTTTTTCAAAGAAAAATGTTCGGAATTTTCTACATTAGTATCAATGGTCAAATTTTTATTTGCGGCGGACGCCAAAAAATTTTTAGTCTTTTCTAAAAATAATATATCTTCAACAAATTTATTAATATTTTCCTGTAAATTGTTATCGTCAGATGAAAGTGCAATTGGCTTGGTAATAGAATGTTTAAACTGTTTAACCACACTTAATGAGTTATAATTTAAACGCTGCTTTTTAAGTTTTGCTGCATCAATTTCGCTTCTAATACTTTTCCTAAAATCAAAATGATTAATTTTAGTGAAATATGTTTCATCATACTTAAGCTGAAAGATATTTTCATATTTCAATACAAATCGATAATAATTAAATAGCTCTGACAGATTTACGTTATTTTCCATTTTTATTCCTTAATATTACTACACCCAACACCGCTAATCCTACTCACCCCACCGCTCAACGGCTCAACCTGTATCTGCAAATTAATTCGCTCTTTGAGTGCGCCGACATGCGAAATAATCCCGATCAATTTACCATCACGCTGTAGCGAATCCAGCGCATTCAGTGCAGTTTGCAGTGCATCTTCATCGAGTGTACCAAAACCCTCATCAAGAAACAACGAATCAACTTGCACCTTATTACTCGAAAGCTTAGACAACCCCAGCGCCAAAGCAAGGCTAATCACAAAGCTTTCACCGCCCGAGAGATTTTTGGTTGAGCGGATCTCACCTCCTTGATAGTTATCGACCACATTTAATTCCAAGGGTGCTTCTTTATCGCGCATCAGCAAATAACGATCTGACATATTGAGCAATTGTTGATTCGCATGTTTAACCACCATTTCAAAGGTCAAACCCTGCGCAAAATTTCTAAATTTCTTGCCATCCGCCGAACCGATCAATTTGTGTAAATTACCCCAGCGTTGATTAATAATTTTCTGCTGACTATGTCGCGCAATAATTTCGGCTTGTTGCTGCTCGGCTTGTTCATTGAGTTTTAATTGCAAAGCATATGCACCAATTTGTTGCGTGTAATTGTCAATAGTTTGTGCCAGCTGCGTAATTTGTGCGGCTAACTCTGCCAAACTGAGTGTGGTGAGCGCTTTATTTTCTTCGCTACTAATCCGCGCCTTGATTAATTGCTGTTGCGTATTTAACTCAATTGCGGTTTGTTGTAGTCGATTCGCGCGCTGTTGAATCTGCGCAATTATTTCACGGCTGAGCAATTTCGCTTTAAAATCCAGCTCATCGCTAAAACCCTGTGCCATTAAACTGTGCTGAAAATTAGCTTCCGTTTGTTGACGTTGTGCGTGCAAAGGTTGAAATTGTTCAGCTTGATTGGCTAGTAAGCTCTGCAAAGTGACCAATTCTTGCCGAGCTTGAGTATAATTATTTTGCGTAGCCTGATAATTGCTTTCCAGTAATGCCAAATGTGTTTGCCAATTATCCTGTTCTTGATTGGCATCTTTATCCGCAAAAAGTTCGCGGCGTTGACTAACTAAAGCGCTTAATTCGTGTTGCAAATGTTCAAGTTCAAGCCGCGTCTGCTGTAGCGTTTGAGTAATATTTTCTTGCAGAACCACATTTTGTTGCATCTCATTGGCAAATTGATTAATCACCAGCTGCAACTGTTCGGCTTGCTGCTGCTGGATTTGCCAATTAGTCACCCGTTGTTGAAGTTGCTGCTTAATTACGCCGATTTGCGCAAGGCTAATTGGCTCAATTGAATAAGCCAATAATTCCGTGCTCAATTGTTGCGACGCTTGCGTCAACTGGGTGTTGGTCTGCGCCAGTTCTTGTTGAATTTGCACCAACTGCGCGCTACTTGCCGTCTTATTGGCACTGCTTTGACTTAAGGCAATTTTAAGTGCCTGTAATTGTTCAACCAATTGTTGTTGCTCGATTTTAAGCTGATTAAGCTGCTGTTCATAAGCGTGTAATTGTTCAATCAGACGCTCGTGCGCCGGAATTTGTTGCTCAAGCGCATGTAATTTCTCAACGAGTTGCGTTGAGAGATCATCATTCAGCACTAAAGCATATTTAGCACAAAGTAGCTCAACTGGCTGATTTAATTCGCTCAAATTTAACCGCACTTGCGCTTGTTGCTTCAGCACTTGCTCAATTAAAGTGCTACTTTTCGTCTGTTGGTGATTTAGCTGCTGCTGCCGCGCTAGGCTCTGAGTTTGGCGCAATTTTGCCGCCGTAATCTGCTGCTCAAGCTCATCATTATGGGGTAAATCACTTGCATAAGGATGCTCAAGTGCACCACACAATGGACAGGGTTGATTGAGTTTTAGATTCTCACGCTCAAGGGTTAAATCCGCAACTTTGCTCAATAATAATTGCTGCGCATTCAAACTATTCAACAACTCTTCCAGCTCGGCTAAATGGTACTCGGTTTGCATTATTTGCGGCTCAATCTCCACCAGCAATTTATTTTCATGGATGAGCGTATTATCTAAATCCAGCGCTTGTTGCGCCAAATTAGTTGTCTCGTTGAGTAATTTTGCCAGATTCTGTAATTCAGTATGTTGTGCTTGAAGCCGAGCACGTTCCTGCGTTAAACCAAGTATGGTTTGCCCATTGGCTAATTCTGTCTGCGCTTGACTTAGCTCGCTGAGTTGGTTTTGCTGCGTAGCGATAGTTTGATTTAAGCTGTGCTGTTGTTGATTCAAACCCGCCAATTCTTGCTCAATTTGTTCGGCGTGAAGCTGCGCTTGCTGCTGACGCAAGTGATCATTCTGACATTTCGCGGCTAAACTTTGTAAACTATCCAAGCGCTCCGTAATACCACTTAAATCCACCACCAAACGCGCATCATGGCTATGCTGGAGAAGATAATTGTTGACCTCAGCTAGTTGCAGCTGATGATGATTGGACTGAGTTGCAAGCTGCGCCGTTTTACCTGCTAAATCCCCCAGATTGTGCTGAGCTTCCGAGACAGTTTTAACTACTTTAGCAACTTGCGCATGGCTAGTTTCAATCTGAGTATCCAACCGCCGCACTTGCTGTAAAATTTGCAAATTGGCGGCAAACGTAACTTTATACTGATTAAATTCTTGGCTATCATTAAGTAACTCAGTATTGAAATCTGCCAGCCGCTGTTCAACTTGTGGCAATTGCTGTTGATTATTCGCTATATTGGCAGTCAATTGTTCAAGCTGAATTCTCAGCTGAGCTAAGCCAATATATACCTCGCTATTAATTGCGCTGGCTTTGTGTGCCCAAGCTAAATCCGCTTCCTGCGCGGCAAATTGCTGCTGCTGAGTGTGTAGTTCGCTCTGCTGCTCGATTAATTGGGCTAATTCTTGGTGTAAAGTTTGCAGCGTAGTTAGCCAAAGTTGCTGCTGTTCACTTGCGGTTTTCTGCTGTACCGTTAGCGCTAATTGGCGTTCCAGCTCGTCTAATTGTGCACTTAATTGAGCAATTTCACTGGCATCGAAAAGCTTAATTCCCTGCAATTGCTGCTCAAGTAAGCCTAATTTATTTTCTTCGGTCGTTTTATGCTCATGGACTTTTTTGGAAATCGCGCTATAAATTTCAGTACCCGTAATTTTTTCTAAAATTGGCGAGCGTTCATCGGCGGAAGATTGCAAAAATTTGGCAAAACCGCCTTGTGCTAACAACATTGCGCGGGTAAAATGCTCAAAATCCATGCCGGTAACTTCACTAACTTTAGTCGGCACCTTGCTGAGTTTATCTTCCAGCGTCAGTTTATTCTCTGGGTCACTCAGATCTTCGATAACATGTTGTGCCGTTTGCAAATTACCCGCGGCCTTTTTCCGCGCACGGGTTTGTGACCACAACGTCCGATAATGTCCCGCATTGGTTTTAAATTCTAAGCTGGCAAAACACTCACCACTTTGCCGCGACATAATTTCATTCTGGCTAGTAATCTTCCCTAAGCGCGGAGTTTGTCCATATAACGCTAGGCAAATTGCATCCAAAATCGTCGATTTACCCGCCCCAGTTGGTCCAGTTATCGCAAAAATACCTTGTTCCGCAAATTCAGGCAGACTAAAATCTATCGTCCACTCACCGAGCAAAGAATTAAGATTTTTAAAGTGTAATTTTAAAATTCGCATTTACTCAGCCCTTAAATCAGTCAAATTTAATTCTGCCACCACTTGCTGAAAACACAGGTTTAAATCTAACTGCTGCTCATCAGGCACTTGATTGATAGTCAAACATTTACTAAATACATCCTCGGGTGTCAGGCTACTTAATTCAATTTCACCACCAAAATGTTCGGTGGACAACAACTGTGCGACTAATTGACTATTGTGGACTGTCACCAATTCAACTTGACTCTCGCGCACCAGCTCATCCAAACTATGTTGTAAACCACTAATAATCTCATCACCAGTATAATCAACTTCGACCCAAATTGATTGGGCTTGTGCAATTAAACCGTTCAGTTGCGCGCTAATCTGTGCAGAATTTCCCATCACACGCTCTAAACGCTGAAAAGTCGGCACGGGGATTTCTGTAACCTGTGCTAACTTACCCGTAAAATCAACTTGCAGAATAATTTTAGTTTGTTTCGCCTCACCAAAACCCATTGCAATTGGCGAGCCAGAATAACGTTGCTGGGTTTTATTGGCAATGGTTTGCGCAATATGCAAATGTCCGAGCGCTAAATAATCAATTTCGGCGGGAAAATCATTACTGCCAAATTGTGCCAGTGAACCAACATATAATTCGCGCACTCCGTCATCTTTCAGTGTCTTACCACCCGTGACAAATAAATGCCCTGTGGCAATAATCGGAATATCTAACCCAAGCTCTTGCCGCCGTGCTAGTGCAACTTGACAAACTTCGGCATAATGCTGTTTAATTGCCTGCATTAATTTAAGATCTTTATCGCTGGCCGATTCATTGTCTGCCAAATTGCGCAACTCTTTATCGCGTAAATACGGCACGGCACACACCAAAGCCATTGCTTGACCTTGACGATCCAGCAATTCCAAAACCTCGTCCTGCGGATTAGCCGAAATATTCCCCAGCACATGAATTTTAAGTTGTTTAAGTAGTTCTTTGGGAGCATTTAATAAAGTCGGTGAGTCGTGATTACCGCCAATAATTACAATGTGTTGACATTTGGTGAGGGTTGCAACTTTGCATAAAAATTGATAATAGATTTCTTGCGCCTTGTTGCTCGGAGCGGCGGTATCAAAAATATCACCCGCGACAATTAATACATCAGGTGCAAGAAGTTGGATTTGTTGAATCAGCCAATCCAAAAAGCTTTGAAATTCGCTATAACGTTTCTTTAGATAGAGGGTACGCCCTAAATGCCAATCGGAGGTATGTAGTAATTTCAAATAGCAACTCCAAAATAAAATAGATTTTAATCGCCTATTGTAACATACCCCCACATTAACCATACTGGAATCAATGCTGCAAGTGCTTGAGTTATAATGCTCTTAAGCTGATTGAGCAGCTCAAGCAGGTAAATCATCAACTTAACTTTACGCTATCGAGCATAATATCATGAGAACAATATGCTTTTAGTATGTCAATGATTGATATAGAACTAACTCCCCGATAATCATTGGTTTAAATATATTCTCATTTTTAGTTACCTAAATATGGCTGTTTAATGTATAATTTTTGCTATTTAAAGCATCGATTTAAACAGGCTAATTCAATGAACAGCGTAGTTATTAAAGACAATAATCATTAGTTTAATTCACGCGTAAGCACAAATTTCCAAACGCCTAGCTTTTGATCGATCAATTGGCTTAAAATTAAAATAACCTTTATACCCAAAGAAACACCATGAATAATAAAAAGCTAACTCCCAGTATAGGAATTTTACCTCTAATTCTGTTGGCAGCTTTAGTCCAAGGATGTCATAGCGGATCTACAACATCGAGTAATGCTCCAACATTGTCATATACAATTCCTTATTCTAATACAGTTCAAAATCCTAACACTAATACATTAAACGACCCGACAATCAATGTTCAAGTATTTGGTGAATCTCTCACAACACCGCTGGATACTGGCTCGCGTGGATTCTTTTTACTCAAAATTTGTTATTTCCAGAAAGTTTTATTCCTGTTGGTAATTCTGGTTCGATCTTTCACTGGAGTAGTGGTCGGCGATTCAATGGTATTTGGGTTACGACTAATGTGAGCTATTCAGAGGCGATCGATAGCAATACAGGGGGAAATATTATGGCATCAGCAACCATTCCAGTTCTTATTGTACAAAGCATTACCTGTGAAAGTGGTAACTGGCCAAACTCTTGTGGGGTGCCGATGACAAAAACCACAACTAAACCAACTGATGAACAAACCCTGAACATGGGTATCGGATTTGACAGAACAGGATATCAGCAAGTACCCGACAACGATCAGAATAACCAGCAATACAATCCATTCCTAAATCTAGATGCGATGAAAGCTGGGAGTATGAGAGCAGGATATATCCTCGGACTCAAAAATGTACAATTAGGACTAACAACTTCAAATACTACAGACCAGTTTGCTTTTGGTAAACTTGCTCCTACTGGATATTCTCAAGTACCTGGAAGTCCTCCAGATTGGCAACCTGCAACAGGAAATGTGATACTTACACTCAATGGCGAGGTGACCACATATCCAATCGGAGAAGCTGTCATTGATATTGGAATTTCCGATATGCTTCTTACCCTGCAGAATCAGCCAACTTCAGGTCAGCTCTTAACTGGAATGGTAACAGTTTCTTTACTTGGCTCCAATGGTACAGCAATTTATACATTTAGCCCTGCAGAAAGCACTGCTCAGGCTACTTCGCCGAGTACCGTGAATTGGACCGCAGCACAATCTGGAGTGTTCTCACAAAATCAAGCACCCTTCTCGAATAATTTTGTCAATACCGGCAGAAATGTTCTGAATTGCTTTGATTACCTGTATGATGCACAAGATGGATATATTGGATTAAGATTATTAAATGGTGTAGCTAATTGTTCTAATGCCCAAGTTATACCTGCAAAGATAAATCCATTATGGCTTAACTAGCAGTTACAATTTTGATGACAAAAGTGATGTTTTCATGATTATAATGAGACAAATGTATGCTTTTTTATTAAATCCAAATTTAAGTTGAGATATGTCTTCTTGGGGTTACAAGAACCCTAACGAGTCTTCATCTTCCGGATCGATACTTTAGCTATTTCTCATTTTAATTTGTCCAGTTTTTGTGATATGGTGCAATCATAAGTATGTAATAATTTCAAATAGCAACTCCAGAATAAAATAGATTTTAATTGCCTATTGTAACATACCCCAAATTAGCCACGCTAGAGTCAATGCTGCAATGGCTTAAGTTATCTCTTTAACTTAAGCCATTCTATTTTGTGCCAAAATACATTCTTCAATAAATTTGGCAAAAACCTGCACCTTCACGCTTTCCTCATTTGGATGACGAACCTGATAATATTTGATTGCTGCAAAACTATACTCTGGTAAAACATGAAGTAATTTGCCAGCCTTAATTTCATCACTGACCATGAAGAAAAATCCGCCGCTAATTATTTCATTAGAATAAACTACATCTTTAACAATATTGCTATTATTACAAGCCAAACCATCGGATAACTGAACGATTGTGGTTTCACCAGTTTTAATGTTAGTTGCTGGAATTTGCTGCAATACGGTAAATTCATTGATCAACGACACAATATTATGTTGTACCAATTCTTCTAAATTCATAGGAACACCATATTTTGCAGCGTACTCTGGGGTACAAAACATAATAAATTGTGATTCACACAGAAATTTCACCTTGAGATTCTGCTGCTCTGGAATTTGTGACATTATTGCATAATCAATGCCATGCTTAATTAGTTCAATAATTTTACTCTCAAAAAACAAATGCAGCTTAATCTCTGGATAAGTCGCCATAAACTCCATTAGTTTCGGCATAATCTGCGACCGAGAAAAAACTGGAGGTAAAACAACTCTCAATGTTCCACCCGCAACTTCCTTTAAACTCAACGTATTATTCACGATTTTTTTAATCGCTTCTTCGTTACCTTTAAGTTGATCGTATAATTTTCGCCCAATATCGGTAAGTTCAATTGATTTAGTACTCCGGCGCAATAAAGTGGTATTTAAGCGCGCTTCTAGCTTTTGAATTCGATTACTAATAGTCGACTGCCCAATTCCCAAAGCCTTAGCAGAATGCGAGAAGTTGCCAACTTCAGCAACTTTTATAAACAAGAATAAAGCATCATATGACCACATATTGCCCCCAAATTAAAATTATCATCTTAAATTATATCTGAAAGCATGATTCAAGGTATTTTAAATTATAAACAATTATTTCAATCACCCCAGTTATCCAAAATCCGATAGGTAGTTATCATACAATTGCTATTTACTCTGCGTGGGTAGTTATCTATAATATCTTCAGTTAAGGCAACCTAGATTATAAAATAATTAAATGAATTAAGCTAGTTAAGTTATTTTGCTAATGTTTACAATAATAGAACTTCTGGAGATTAAATATGAAATTAAAAATGATTACTCTTACATTGATTGCCGCGGCGGCTATTTCAGCATGTAACAACACTGGTGACTCAAGCCAAACATCATCAACATCGGCTAATTTGATTAGTAACTTATCAGCGACAAACGCGATAGATCCAACTATTGATGTAACCGATCTGAATCCACAAGATTGGCACAAAGACTGGAATGATAAAATTAGCATGCTCAGCGCTGAAGATCGACAACGTCTTCAAGAAGTACAATATTATGTTCGAGCAGCTAAGGTTAATCTGGACAAAATTTCTCCAGACTCGAGCGCCAATCCAGATAATGTTAAGCGGATTGAACGCTTAATGCCACGTGCTAATTTTGAGAAAACTTTTCCAAGAACCGCTCATCATGAAAGACTTAATGGATTTGATCCAGCAGATGTGTATTCATATTCCAACTTCCTTAAAGCGGTAGCGGTTATTCCTGCTTATTGTGGTGATTTTAATGATTACCCTGGTACAAAAACAACTGAAATGGCTAACCCAGATAACCTCTGTAAAAGAATGTTGGCAACTACTTTTGCTCATGCCGTTCAAGAAACCGCCGATGGTAGTTCAAAGGGTTTAGTCAATATTGAAGACAAAATTGTTAAAACTTTTGCCAGCGTTGCTGAGGGTGATGCTACTCCAGAAAATAGAGGCAAGGTTGATGATTATCACGAAGAAACTGGGCCATTTTCAGCACTTGGACAATTTGCAGGAATTGTGGCGAATAAATATTATTATGGGCGCGGGGCGAAGCAGTTAAGTTATGCCAGCAACTATGCCAATTTGTCATTAATGCTGTATGGTAATTTACTATTGGTTGAAGACCCTGATTTAGTTCAAGGTGATAATATTCTGCCGTATTTGAGTTCAATTGTATATGCGGTGCAACCAAAAAATGGTCGTCCATCAATTGCTGAAGTTATGGATGGAAGCTTTAAAAAATACGCGCAAGGTACTTCTATCGCTTATGCTAAGCTCGGATTTCCATTTACGATTGCCCTAGTTAATGGTGGCCCAGAGTGTAATGTCAAGCCCGAACTAAAAGTGCACCACTTTTAGTCAAATTAAAAACAAATTCCCCGACGTAAAAGTGCACCATTTA
>JAIETT010000311.1 GCA_019744945.1 Burkholderiales bacterium | reverse complement strand
AAGTATTATGAGCAAAAAAAAGCTCATGCTGCTAAACAAAATCAAAAGCAAGTTCATGTCAAGGAAATTAAATTCCGCCCGGTCACAGATGATCATGATTATGAGATCAAAATGCGCAATGCGAAGCGCTTCTTGGAAGATGGCGATAAAGTAAAATTTATCGTGCAATTCCGTGGACGTGAAATGGCGCATCAAGAATTAGGCTTACGCTATTTGTTGCGTGCCGAGCAAGATTTGATTGATTTAGTCGTGGTTGAGTCTAAACCCAAAGTCGAAGGTCGTAATGCAATTATGATTGTGGCACCGAAAAAGAAAAAATAAGAGAGTAGTATGAAAGTAAGTGGTTTTACTTTTCTACGCAATGGAACAATTTTAGGCTATCCCTATGTGGAAAGCCTAAAATCATTATTGGCTGTCTGTGATGAAGTAATTGTCGCACTAGGGAATAGTGATGATGATACTTTAGAGCAGGTTCAGGCGATTAATGATCCTAAATTAAGGATTATCCAAACGACGTGGAATGAAAATATGCAAGATCGTGGGTATACCTACGCTCAACAAAAGATGATCGCACAGTTTAATTGTACTGGTGATTGGGCGTTCTATCTTGAGGGTGATGAAGTTATTCATGAGCAGGATTATGCGACTATTCGTGCTTCAATGGAAAAACATCTTGATGATAAAGCAGTTGAAGCGCTAGTTTTTGATTATTATCATTTTTACGGATCACCAACCACCTATGCGTACTCACCGCGTTGGTATCGGCGTGCGCCGCGAATTATTCGTAATACGGTGCGTTCATGGGCTCCTGACGGCTTGTTTTGGTTGATTATGAATGAAAATAAGCAAGGGCGCTACCCTAATGCAGCTTTGGCCGGCTGTTATTTGTATCATTATGGACATGTGCGTTCAGTTGCTAAAATGAATGAGAAGCATAAACGCGTTGCTCATTACTGGGGGCAAAAATTGCCTGAGTTTGAAGGCTATGGTGATATAGATCCACAAAGTATTCGTCAATTTAATCACTCACACCCTATAATTCTTCAACATTGGCTTAGTCACGATGCTGAACAACAATTTACTGTAAATCCAGATTATCAACTTTCAAAGCGCGATAAAAAACATCGCCTAGTTAGTAAAATTGAAAAGGTTTTAGGTGGTAAAGACTTTACCAAGAAACATTATAAATTGATATACTAATAAATGGATTTGGAATTCTTCTTTAATAAGGCACACAATGTTCACTAATTTTCAGAAAAGGGCAACACCATTTTTAATTATGATAGTTTTATTAGTCAGTCCATTTGGTACGGGTAATAATTCGGTTGTTGGTCTTTCTTGTTTTTTATTCTTAATATTTTTTCTACTAACTCTTAAGTTTCAGATGATGTCTTTGAGTAAAGATGAACGTAGTTTATTCAGTTTATATTCGATTTATCTAGCTTGGTGCTTTGTTGCATCGATGAAATCAACGTTTATGCTTGCTTCGTTTGAGATGTTAGGATTTTATAGCTTGTATTTATTAACGTTTGTGTATATCATTAACTTTAATTTTTATAAAAATAACATAATCAAGTTGTACCAAATTTGTTTATTTATTTCAAGTGTCTTTCTTCTCTGTTTTACTATTGGTAGTTTATGCTTTGATTGGTTAAATATGCATGCGCCGGTACTAAAAATACTTAATGATTTATACGGATACCATGGCAGAATTTTTAAAAGCACGTTAAATTTATATTTTATTTTAACAGCATTTGTGCTTTTTAAGAATATTCGTCATCGTAACCTTATTATTGGATTGAATCTACTGAGTGGATTTTTGTCAATTAATCGCTTTTTTATTATTGTAGTTTGTATTTTGATCGCATTGCACTACGTCCTCAAATATAAAAAACTTAAATTGGTGTCAATTATACTCAGTATATTTCTTTTGTTTATTATACTATTTTTTATGATTTTTCATTTCTTGCAGATTGATTTGCATGTGACAAACCGATTTGCGGTATATGAATATTGGTTACCTCGTTTAGGGGATTATTGGTTATGGGGGACTGGATTAGGTTTAAAAACTCAAGCTTATGTAGCGATTAGCCATTTTCCAATTCCTGTTACTATTTCGCAAGTAGAACCAAACGTATATGTTCATTCGCATAATTTGTTTTTAGATAAAGCAATTCAATCTGGCGTTATTGGTGGTTTTCTATACATCATAGTTTTAATTGCTCTTATCAGAGTTGTATGGAACAGTAAAAGCAACCATGTGGTTTTGCTTATGATTATATTAAGCTTTGTTCTAAAAAATTTAGTAGATGATCAAACAGGTGGAATTCAGGAGTTGTTTTTTTGGTTTTTTATAGGCTTTAATTACGCTTTAAGTAGGAGTTTTAATGATTCTAAATGAATTAAAAATATTTGTAATTAATCTGCCAAGTGCCATTGACCGTCGTGAGCATATAACCACAGAGTTGAACAAATTAAAATTACCTTTTGAGGTGTTTAATGCGGTTAATGGTAACACTGATTTATCTTATGCGAATAAACATTACTCTCCTTTGGGTAGATTATTACGTTATGCGAGACCTCTCTCAAATTCGCAAATTGGTTGTTTTGCGAGTCATTACGAATTATGGAATAAGTGCATAACATTAAATGAGCCAATATTAGTTTTGGAAGATGATATTGATTTTAGTTTAAATTTTGTTACACAGTTAAAATTGTTATTACCATGTTTAGATGATTATCATTATATTCGTTTGGCTGGTACCTTTCAACGCCCAAAATGTTATGTTAGAAATAATGTTTCTCTTTATTCTAAAAAAGGTCCAGGTGGAACGATTGCTTATCTTTTAGATCCCGAAGCTGCACAAAGATTACTAAATAGAGCAAGCAAATGGATTGAGCCAGTTGATGAATATATGGATCGTTATTGGTTACATGGAGTCTTACCGTATGTAGCTGAGCCAGAAATTGTTTTTTTTGAATCAAAATTTGAGTCTTCTGTGGTAAATAAATATCCTGCTAAAATTATTTTTAAAATAACCCGTGAAGTATATAAATTATATCGTGGATTTTGTAAACTATTGTTTGACTGCAAAAAATAATGAAAATTCCTCGTATCAAGGATATCTTTAATCCTGCTATTGATGCTATTATTCCATGTCAATTAAAGTCATGTAAGTCTCTATTTGCTCAATGTTCTGCAATATTTAGGTTATTGCGCAGGTGGTTGTTATTAATTACCTCAAACCAATCTAAGTTACAGCTTGACACTATTCCAGTAACTACAAAACATATTTTGTGGATTCATATATCAAGCACAAGCATTGGTGACTCCATTATGGAACTTTCGGGGCGTCTCTTACTAAAACATCACTATCAAGTAGACTTGCTAACTGATCGAAAAAATGCGGATATTTTCTATGGTGATGATGTTTTTAATGATATATATGTTGACTATAATATTAACTATCAAAATTATGATTTAGTTATTTTAGATATTTTTAACACAAAATCCATCAAATTTAAAGCGAAATATTTTCCAAAAGTTCCATTTGTGCCATTTATGGGATACTTTTATGGTTTAGATTTCAATCGTATGCTTTTTAGTTTTCACCGTATTAATAAATTATTGAATAATTTATATGAAGTTGAAGTAATTAATAAAATTGCTAATAACTATTTAAATTTTAATTATTTTAAATCATTCGTTGCTTCTAAATCCTGTAGTTTGGTAGTAGCAATTGGCGGTGAAGATTCTATTCGAACGTATGATCATTGGGTAGAGGTAATTTATTTATTAAATCTAAAGTATCCTCTATTAGAGATTAATTTATTAGGTTCTAAAAATGGAGAAAAAATCGCTCAAGAGTTGGATGCACTAAAGTTAAGTAATGTACATAATTATGTAGCGCAATTAAGTTTACTTGAAACAACTAGATTAATTGCAAATGCAAAATTTTTCCTTGGTGTAGATGGTGGACTAATGCATATTGCAGAGTCTTTTTGTTTAAGTGGTGTTGCACTGTTTGCCAAATTTTTACCTGAATATAGACTTGGATATAACTCAAAGTTACGTACGTTGTCGGTAGCTGACAATGTCTCTGCAATTAGCCCGCAACTAATCGTTGATGAGCTTTTTAAATTACTTGGTGAATAAGTAAGTTATACACTGTCGATAATGATAATTATCAACATACTTAAGCGTTGTTATTTATCAGTAAAAAGAAGTATATAACAATAGCGAATTGTTTAAAATTATGTCAAGCTACGGGTTATTTCTGGTAAATAAGCAACACACATGAAGTTTGTTGATATATTATTGACATTATGCTTGAAATAATTTTCTACGTTTTAATTGCCATTGTTTAGCGAAGAAGTTTCAATAAATTTGTTTAAGCTATTCAATCTATATTTTCTAAGGAAGTTTGGTATGCCTGAAAATCTTAAAGTAGCATTAGTTATCCCTTGCTATAATGAAGAAATTACAATTGGAGAAGTCATCGATGACGCAAAAAAACATGCGCCGCAGGCAGATATTTATGTTATTGATAATAATTCATCAGATCAAACTGTTGCAATAGCCCTTGAAAAAGGTGTGAATGTAATCCATGAATATAAGCAAGGTAAAGCCTATGCGGTTAGAACTGCATTTAGAGTAATTAATGCTGATATTTACGTTATGATTGATGGTGATGATACATATCCGTTAGATCAAATTGATAAAATTATTGCCCCAATTTTGTCTAGTCGAGCAGATATGACCGTTGGTGATCGTCATTTCTTAGGACATTATAGTGCGGAAAATACGCGTAAGTTTCATGGCTTTGGGAATAGTTTAGTTAGAAAAACAATTAATTTACTTTTTAATGCCAAGTTGAATGATATTTTATCTGGGTATCGTGGATTTAGTCGTAGCTTTGTAAAAAACTATCCGTTAATTTGTGATGGTTTTGAGATTGAAGCAGATATGACTATTCATGCGCTACATTATGATTATAAAGTCTTGGAGGTGCCAATTACTTTTCAAGAGCGCCCCGATGGCTCAGAGTCCAAATTGAATACTTATACCGATGGTATGAAGATCATGAGTTTAATTTTTGAACTTTATCGAGATAATCGTCCGTTGGCTTTTTTCTCAATCTTATCAAGTATTATTTTTATCATCTCACTGTTAAGTGGCGGTGTTGTGATTGACGAATTTTTAAAAACTCAATATATTACCCATGTCCCATTGGCTATTTTGAGTTCTTCAAGCTTTATTTTAGCCATCTTACTTTTTATTAGTGGTTTAATTTTAGATACCATGGTCAAGCAGGATAAAAAAAATCATGCGTTACGCTTATTAAGTGAGTAAGATGTTAGCGAGATTATTAAGCTCTAAATTCTTTAAATTCTTAGTCTCTGGTGGTATAAACACATTAATTTGCTTATTGCTGTATTGGATTTTAATTAAAGCTAACTTCAACTATATTTTAGCCAGCACGTTGATGTTCGTTTTTGGTGTGGTTGAGGGATATATTCTTAGTGCAGTTTTTATCTTTAAACATAAAATAAATTTATTTCATTTAGCTAAATATACTTCGGTATATCTAAGTTCGTATGTGGTCAATATAATTATTTTGACAGGATTAGTTGAATTAATTGGTCTGAGTCATTTTATGGCACAAGTTGTGACCTCTGCATTAGTTGCTGTGTTGAATTATTTTTTAGTCAAAGTTTTTGTTTTCAAGAAAAAGATAGTTAATGATTCCAAATAAATATTTTAAAATTTCATTTATCAAGCTGTGGTTGTTTTTTAGTCTTGTTTTAAGTTGTCTAATTGCACCAATTAGTAGTGTTTCATTAAAGCTGGCAAGCTTGCCAACTAATTTGCAATCTGGTATCTTGAGTTATCGTGCAGTATCATTTAGCGCGGAGTCATTATTGGTAAATTTTAAATTTAATTTTCCTAATACTGATAAACGTCAATTAAGTACTAGCATTAGTTCTCCTGAAATTTATGAAATGCAAATTAGTCAGCTTAAAATAAATACACTTTTTAATATTAACCCAATCACAATCGATTTAAAACAAAAAACACAATTAATTGAAATTCTTAAGCTAGATAAGTTAGATATTCCAATTTCAGTAAGTTTAATTAACGCCCAGATGCCATTAAAAGATTCTGGGAATCAACTACTTCTAGCTGGTATTAAGATTTTGCTTATTTTTATCTTAATTGGCATAGTGTTATTAGCATTAGCAATGTTATGCAAAGTTTATGCAAAGTTAATTAATCTTGATCCAAAATTGCTTGATTCAAAGCAAAGTGATGTCATCATATTCTTTTCATTATTGTTGCTAAGCGGCTTGTATTCGCTGTTTAGAGGTCAGGATTTTAATTGGGATTTACGAAATTATCACTTCTATAATCCATATGCTTTTTTGAATAATCGACTGCTATTTGATATTGAACCAGTTGGCGTACACAGCTATTTTAGCCCAATGCTGGATATTTTTAATTATCTAATTATTCGCAATTTAACTCCGATGCTGGGTGCCTTTGTGTTAGGAGCCGCGAGTGGTTTATTTGCTTTTGCGGTCTATAAAATTATTCGCTTAATTTATACTCAAGATATGAAATTATCTTTAATTCGCAGTTCCAATCCGTCTTTATATATGGCGAGTATTTTATTGAGCTTGGTGTTAGCTATTACAGGGTTTGCTAATTTGACTCAAATCGGTACGACTATGAATGAAAATTTTATCGCCATTCCAGTTACGTGGTCTTACTATTATTTGCTTAGATATCAAAATACATCAAGAAATAAATTTTTATGGTTTTCTGGATTTTTAGTTGGTATCGCATTAGGGTTAAAATTAACTGCAATTATCTTTGTATTAGCCTTGGTCATTAGCTTTATTGCTTTAAACTATCGTAAGTTCTTTAGTTTAAGTACGGTTGGCTTTGGTGTGGCTATTATAGTTGGATTTGTGCTTATAAATGGAATTTGGATGTTTAAGATGTATCAGGTCTTTGGTAATCCTTTTTTTCCAAGCTTTGGCTCGTGGTTTAATCCTGCAACCGCAACAAACTTTGTTCGTGATACTACTTTTTTACCTAAAGATTTACTGCATGCTGTATTTTTACCGATTTATTTGCTATTCCCAAATAATCTAACTTGTGAGCAAACTTTGGTTGAGCCGCGTTATGCTTTGTTTTTGTTTTTATTCATTGGGGCTATTTTTAAAGCTAAAGATTTTTTCAAAAATAATCTGTTTAAATTATTATTTATTAATTTAATTGTTGGCTATGTATTCTGGGAAAGTATTTTCTCAATTCAACGTTACACTGTTTCACTAGAAGCGTTGTGTGGAATATTAAGTATTGTATTGTTGAATTATTTGGTTTATTCTAAACTTAGCGCTCATAAAATTCTATTGGTTGTTAGTCTGTTTGTACTATTAATTTCTAAAGCTGGAAATTTTGATCACATTAGCTATGTACATAAATTTGTTGAGTTGGGAGTCCCTGCTAATAAATTACCGCAGAATGCCTTGGTTATTTATGGTAGTTATCCTTTGGCGTACTTATCTGAACCATTGGGTGCAAGCAATATTTATATGAATCGTCCAGGTGATGTAAACTCTGAATTTAACGAACAGCGTAAAAAATCTGCTGTAATGGAATTTATAGATACGAAGCGTAATATTTTTTTAATTGATAAAAATCCAGAAGAAATGCGCAAAGATAATGCCGAGTGGTTGACTAAATATGCATTGACAATTGGATCGTGCCTAACCTTTAATAATACACCGCGGCAAATTATGTGTCGTTTAATTAAGAGCGAGGTTGCAAATGTTAAATAAACTTAGTTTAGTTATTATTAGCCAGAATGAAGAAGCTGTATTGGATCAATGTTTGCAGTCTTGTATTTCATTAGTTGATGAGATTATTATTGTTGATAGTGGCAGTACTGATGCTACGCAGGAAATTGCTTTAAAGTACCAAGCTAGCTTTATTCATCAAGACTGGTTGGGCTTTGGTGCACAAAAGAGTTATGCCGTTACACTAGCTAAGCATGATTGGGTGTTATGTCTTGACGCAGATGAATATTTAACTGCTGAATTAGCCCTAGAAATTCGTCAAGAATTAGACCATCCACGCGCGGAAGCTTATCAATTAATTCGCTGTAATAAATTTCTTGGTAAATTTTTGCGGCACGGCGCAGGTTACCCAGATTGCTCAATCCGCTTGTTTAATCGTCGAGCTGCAAATTGGTCAAATGATTTAGTACATGAAAAAGTTGAAGTTGTAAGTGCTTGTGTTGTTGCTACATTAAAACATGACTATTTGCATAGTAGTGGTGAAGACTTTATGAAGTATTTGCACAAGCAAGATCGTTATACAACCACGCAGGCATTAATAATGTTAGAATTGAAGAAACCAGTAAAATTAAGCAAGTTATTTTTTTCTCCGTTTACACATTTTATTAAATATTACGTGATAAAACGTGGTTTTATGGACGGTGTGCCTGGTTTTATTCATATTGTTTTAGGTTCGATTAACTCATTTCAAAAATATGCTAAGCTCTATGCTCTATATCAGCAAAGGAATAAGTAATGCGTTTTGATCATCCAATTAGTTATGTTAATAAAGCTGTGCCGAATGAAGCTTTATTTTCTATTTTGATACCAAGTTGGAATAATTTGGAGATGCTTAAGCTGTGTATTAATAGTATTCAAAAGAATTCTAGTTTTACGCACCAAATTATTATTCACGTAAATGATGGTTCGGATGGCACGTTAGAGTGGCTTAAAACTCAAGAGTTTAGTTATTCATTAAGTGCAGAAAATGTTGGAGTGTGTTATGCAATGAATGCGATGGCGAGCTTGGCGAGAACTGAATATCTATTGTATATTAATGACGATATGTATGTATGTCCGCTATGGGACAAGGTTCTCTATGCGCAAATTCAACAAGTAGGGCATAAATTATTTTATTATTCAGCTACGATGATTGAACCAACTTTTTCGCGTAATCCATGTGCTATTGCACCACACGATTTTGGTCATTCTCCAGTTGATTTTAAAGAACGTGAATTATTGCAGTTCGCCAAAAGTATCAGTAAAAATGATTGGTATGGAGCTTCATGGCCGCCGTCAGTCGTGCATCGTGAGGTTTGGGATCAAGTTGGCGGATTTAGTGTTGAGTTTTCGCCTGGTTTTGGTTCAGATCCAGATTTTAGCATGAAGCTCTGGAATATTGGTGTGCGAGATTTTCGTGGCTTTGGTAAGAGTTTAGTCTATCACTTTCAATCTAAAAGTACAGGCCGAGTGGTTAAAAATGATGGTCGCCATGACTTTGCTAAGAAGTGGGGTGTTACAATTCGTTTTTTTTATCGTAAAGTTTTGCTTTTGGGTATGGCTGTTGATGGGCGTGAGTTAAAATTTAGGAAAGATCTTAGCTATTATTTAGCTAAGTGGAAAGCCAAGCGAATTGTGAATAATTAATGTATTTTAGGTGTAAGTGAATTTAATGTGGTCTGCATTTGTAACTTGTTAGATGGTGAAATTTGGCAGCTAGAAAAACTTGGATTTGGTTTACCTGAGTTCAAGTTTGAAAAATAAATAATAGTTAAACTTTAGTTATTATGCTATAATCTATACCTCAAAATGGTGGATAGTTAGGTTCCTCAAGATCTCGTTTATCGAGCACCTCCTATCTGAATTACAACTGCGATTAAAACAAGGTTCAAACATGCCTAAAATGAAATCAAAGTCTGGTGCGAAAAAACGCTTTATCGTTCAAGGTAGCGGCGGCATCAAACGTTCTAAAGCATTCAAACGTCATATATTGACTAAGAAAACAACTAAAAACAAACGTCAATTACGTGGTACAGTACAAGTTCACCCTAGCGATATGGGTCATGTACGTAGCATGTTGCCTTACGCATAAATTAGGGAGTTAAAGAATGCCTAGAGTAAAACGTGGTGTCGTAGCGCGTGCACGTCACAAAAAAATAATCGCTTTAGCTAAAGGCTATCGCGGTCGTCGCAACAACGTATTCCGTGTTGCTAAAGAAGCGGTGATGAAAGCCGGTCAATATGCTTACCGTGATCGTCGTCAAAGAAAACGTCAATTCCGCAGTCTTTGGATTGCGCGGATTAATGCTGGTTGTCGTGAATTAGGTTTAACCTATAGCCGTTTCATTAACGGTCTATTGAAAGCTGAAGTTGCTGTCGATCGTAAAGTATTGTCTGATTTGGCGATTACTGACAAATTAGCTTTTGCTAAATTTGTTGAAATTGCTAAAAGCAAATTAGCGTAATAAAGCCAATTGCTTTATAATAATGGGGGCTAGATAATAGTCCTCATTTTTTTTGCGTGGAGTTTATGGATAAGATTTCAATTCATGATAAGGCGTTACAGCAACGTGTAGTGCATTCGTTGGAAAAAGTTTGGGATTTAACTGATGATTTAGTGGACTTTTATCCACCATATGAAAATTATAGTGTTACGGTTTTTGGCTCAGCACGGATTCGGGAGGATTCAACTGAGTATCAAGAGGTCGTGGAATTTACCAAGAGTCTGGCGCGTTTAGAATGTAATGTGATAAGTGGTGGTGGTCCTGGCATAATGGAGGCGGCTAATCGTGGAGCAATGGCGGGTAAATTAACCGACTCACCTGTTAAATCAGTTGGGATTAATATTGAATTGCCCTTTGAGCAAAAGAATAATCCATATCTCGATGAATGCTTTCCACATAAAACTTTTTTTACTCGCTTACAGCACTTTACGGCAATAACTGATTGTTTTGTTGCGTTTTATGGTGGAATTGGTACCGTTTTAGAAATTCTAACGGTTTTGCAATTAATGCAAGTGAAGCAAATTTCAAATCGTAAATTGATCTTGGTTGGAGCAATGTGGCCAGGCTTAATTAAATGGTTTGAGTCCGAGATGTTAAATGAAGATATGCAGCTGATTCATAGCGGAGATTTACTGATACCATATCTGGTGCCGCATTATCAAGATGCGTTAGAGATAATCAAGCAGCATAAAACTCAACTTGATTTGTAGAATATTAATATAAATTTGAAAGAATTAGAGATGGAACAACTTTCCCAAGTTTTAAGCGTTGCACTGGATGAAATGAAGTTAATTGCTTCAATTCATGATCTAGAGCAACTTAAGTCGCGCTATGTTGGAAAACAGGGCTTAATTACTGCATTTATGCAGAAATTAAAAGATTTAGCTCATGAAGAACGCAAGGCTTTTGGGGCACAAGTTAATCAGGTTAAAACCGAGTTTGAGGCCGCTTTAGTTGTGCAACGGGATGCGATTTTAGCGCAGGAATTAAATAATAAATTAGCTAATGAAAGCATTGATGTTAGTTTACCTGGTCGTGGCTGTGGTGCTGGTAGTTTGCACCCTGTTACGTTGGCGCTTAATCGGGTCGTGAAAATTTTTGCACAACTCGGGTTTGCAGTTGCTGATGGTCCAGAGATTGAAAATGATTATTATAATTTTAAGGCTTTGAATATTCCCGATAATCATCCTGCACGTGCGATGCAAGATACGTTTTATACCGAAGCAGGTAATGTTTTACGCACGCATACCTCACCAATTCAAGTCCGCTATGCGGAAACTCGTACGCCACCGATCAAAATTGTCGCTCCAGGGCGAGTTTATCGGGTGGATATGGACGCGACGCATTCACCAATGTTTCACCAAATGGAATTATTGTGGATTGAAAATGGAATTAGTTTTGCTAATTTAAAAGCGATTATTATTGAATTTATGCGCAAATTTTTTGAAGATGATAGCTTACAAGTGCGGTTCAGAGCCTCATTTTTCCCATTTACAGAACCTTCGGCTGAAATTGATATTTTCTTTAGTAAGACTGGTAAGTGGTTAGAGGTTGGCGGTTGCGGTATGGTACATCCTAAGGTGCTTAATTATATGAATATTTCCAGTAGTGAATATACTGGGTTTGCCTTTGGTTTTGGGATTGATCGTTTAGCGATGCTTAAATATGGTATTACCGATTTACGTTTGATGTTTGAAAATGATTTAGATTTCTTGACGCAATTTAAGGGTTTATAAGATGAAAATTTCATGGAATCATTTACAAAGTTTCTTTAGTGACGCTTTGGATAAAAATTTAGTATTAGAGCGCTTGACGATGGCTGGGTTGGAAGTTGAAGAAGATCAACCTGTAGCGCCAGAATTTAGTGGTATTGTAGTTGGTTTAGTTATTGAATGCGTTAAACATCCTGATGCAGATAAATTATCGTTATGCAAAGTTGATGTGGGTTTGCTTGAGCCGTTGCAAATTATTTGTGGTGCGAGCAATGTTGGCGTTGGGGTTAAAGTTCCTTGTGCGCAAGTTGGTGCAGTTTTACCAGAGAATTTTAAAATTACCGAGCGTAAAATGCGTGGCATCGTTTCTTATGGCATGTTATGTAGTGGTAATGAAATTGGCTGTCCAAGCGATGTAGATGGCTTACTTCTTTTGCCAGAAGATGCTCCAATCGGTGTGGATGTGCGGGAGTATTTAGATTTAAATGATCGTGTGATTGAATTTAAAATTACGCCAAATCGCGGTGATTGCCTATCATATACTGGTTTAGCACGTGAAATTAGCGCGTTAACTGGCTTTAAACTAAAGTCTGCTGTTGATACGCTCAATTACCTGCAGCAAATTAGTTCACAACTTAGCCTGCAGGTTGCAGCGCCACAAGAGTGTCCACATTACGTTGGTCTAATTGTGCATAATGTTAATAATACTGGAACTAGTCCCAGTTGGTTAATTAAACTGCTGGAACGCAGCGGTATTCGCTCGATTTCTCCAGTGGTGGATATTACCAATTATGTGATGTTACAACTAGGGCAACCGATGCATGCTTTTGATTTTGCTGCCGTTAAAGTTGGTATTAATGTACGCATGGCAAGTAAAGCTGAGCAATTAAAGCTCTTGGATGGTAAAACCGCTAGTTTGGCTGAAAATACGTTAGTAATTTGTGATGCAGAAAATAATCCTCTGGCTTTGGCTGGGGTAATGGGTGGCATGGATTCAGGTGTGCAGTTAGAAACTCACTCTTTGGTTTTGGAGAGTGCTTTTTTTGCACCTGATATTATTCAAGGTCAGGCGAAACGTTATGGAGTTAGTTCAGATTCGGCGTTTCGTTTTGAACGTGGGGTTGATCCGCAAATTCAACATGACGCAATTAATCTTGCGGCACAATTATTAGTTGATGTTTGTGGTGGTACTCCAGCCGAGTATTTACACTTTTCATCTCAAGAGGAATTACTTAAACCAACTGCGCTTAAATTGAATTTTACTGAAATTGATAATTTTGTTGGTGAGAAAATTTCCCATGATCAAATTATTACTATTTTAGCTGATTTAGGTTGTCAGTTAAGTCGTGAAGATGATGGTTTTGGGGTCGAGCCGCCGAGTTATCGTTTTGATTTAAAGCTTAAACAAGATATTATCGAAGAAATTATTCGGGTGTATGGTTATGATCGGATTGAAGCAAAAATGCCGAAATTAACCTATAACCTAAATTCTCTTGATGAGCGTCAAATTCAACTCAATACCTTCAAGCAAACACTAGTTGGACACGGGTTTAATGAAATAGTGAGCTATGCATTTATTGAAGATAAATATGCAGAATTGTTTGCCGATAAGCAAACTAAATTAATCAAGCTACAAAATCCAATCGCGGGCTTAAATATTCTACGCAATAATCTAGTAGCTGGTTTGATTAAGAGTTTGCAGTATAATCTCAATCGTGGTTGTGAGCGTGCGCGCTTGTTTGAGTTAGCACGGGTTTTCCATGGTGAGTCCGCAGATCAGCAGCCATTACAGCTAGCAGGTTTAATTTATGGTAAAATCTCTGCTTTGAATTGGACTTCCGATCAGCAGTGTGTGGATTTTTATGATTTGCGCTTGGTTCTTGAAGAATTATTGCTTAATTATGGTGAGCTAAGTTTGATTAAGATTAGTTCAAATGATCAGTTGTATCATCCAGGGCGCAGTGCGCAAATTAAGCTTGGTGAGCGTGAGGTTGGTTTTATTGGGCAACTGCACCCTAAATTTGCTGCAGAAATTAATGGTATAGATTTACCATATATTTTTGAAATAAATTTGGAGCATTTACCTGAGTCTAGCTCCTTTAAATTAAAACCAAGTAGCAAATTTCAAAAGGTATCACGTGATTTGGCCTTTGTGATTTCTCAAGAAACGCAAGTCGGTGCAATTATGCAACAAATTAATCAGCTTGAAATTAGCGAATTAATTGATTTAGCGGTGTTTGATATTTTCCAAGGTGGCAATTTAGCTGCCACGGAAAAGAGCGTTGGGTTTAACTTTATTTTTCAGGCCGAGAAAACTTTGGCGGATGAAGAAATTAATTTGTGGTTAAGTTCAATTAAATCTTTAGTGTGTGATGAGTTTGCAGCTCGGCTGCGTTAATTTTTAAATTTAAATATTTTTTCGAGGAAAACATGACAAGTACAGTAACAAAAAATGATTTAATTCAAGTGGTTATGGATAATTCTGAATTAACTCGCGTTGAATCATATCGTTTAGTTGAAGATTTTTTTGACGTAATGAGTAAGAGTTTAGAAGATGGAACTGAAGTAAAAGTTTCGGGTTTTGGTAATTTTGTACTACGTGATAAGAGCCCGCGGGTTGGTCGTAATCCTAAAACTAAAGAAGAATTTCCGATCAATGCGCGACGAGTGGTTTCATTCCATACCAGCAATTTATTAAAAGAACAAATTAAAGGTTTCAAACCCGAGTAATTTAGAAGGCGAAATACCTTAGTGATTTAGTGTGGCATGACCATAAAATTAATGTGGCGATTTTGTGCCTATGCTAAAATCACGGCTAGAGAAATCATGAAAGGATTTTACAATGTTTAAACAATATTGGAAAGAAATTTTCTGTTTACTCGTGATAAAAGCGGTTTTATTAACTGGATTGTGGTATAAATCTTTTCGGACGCCACCACAATTAGATGATAGGGCTGCTGGCGAGCACATTATTTATTAATTTTTGAGGGTTAAAACTATGGAAACACTAGTTGACTTATCGCGGTTACAATTTGCGATAACGGCAATGTACCATTTTATTTTCGTACCGCTTACATTGGGTATGACGTGGCTATTGGTAATTATGGAAACTATTTACGTAATTACTGGTAAACAAATTTACAAAGATATGACTAAGTTCTGGGGTAAACTCTTTGGGATTAATTTCGCAATTGGGGTTACCACTGGTCTTACAATGGAATTCCAATTTGGTACGAATTGGGCTTACTATTCGCATTATGTGGGTGATATTTTCGGTGTGCCTTTGGCGATTGAGGGCTTAATGGCTTTCTTCCTTGAGTCAACTTTTATCGGAATGTTTTTCTTTGCTTGGGATCGTGTCTCTAAAAAGCAACATTTGCTTTTCACCGTTTTGGTTGCGATTGGATCAAATCTATCTGCGTTATGGATTTTAGTTGCCAATGGGTGGATGCAAGATCCAGTTGGAACTATTTTCAATCCAATTACCATGCGTATGGAACTTTCTAGCTTTTATGCGGTATTGTTTAGTCCAGTTGCGCAAGCTAAATTCTTCCATACTACCTGTGCTGGTTATGTTACTGCATCGGTATTTGTTATGGGGATTTCATCCTTCTACTTGTTAAAAAAACAAGATTTACCCTTTGCTCGTCGTTCATTTAAAATTTCTGCTTTATTTGGTTTCTTTGCCTCAATTGCGGTAATTATCATGGGTGACCAATCTGGTTTATATGTTTATCATGCACAACCGTCTAAATTGGTTGCAATTGAAGGTGTTTGGCATACTGAAAAAGCTCCAGTTGGTTGGTCAGTTATTGCTTGGCCAGATCAAAAAACGCATTCAAATTTATTTGATGTTAAAGTTCCTTATGTTGGAAGCTTAATTTTAACGCATGATTTTACAACCGATGTAAAAGGTGCCGATGAGATTATTGCTGAGAATAAAGTTAAAATTGTTCAAGGTCAACAAGTCTTATTACAGTTAGAGCAATTTAGAAAAAATCCACATGACACTTCATTAGTTGCGCAAATTCAAGCCAATTCAGAATATTTAGGCTATGGTTTGTTATTGAAGAGATATACGGATGATTTAAATAATGTTACTCCGCAAATGATTGATCAAGCTGCGGAAAGTACCATTCCTGATATGTTACCGTTATATTATAGTTTCAGAATTATGGCTTTCTTAGGCGCATCATTCTTTGTGTTATTTGGTATTGCAACATGGTGTTCTTTTGGTAAACGCAAGTCTTACGAAACTAAAACTTGGTTATTAAAATGGGCGTTATGGTGGATTCCTACACCTTGGATCGCTTGTTGGGCAGGTTGGTTAGTAGCTGAATATGGTCGTCAACCATGGTCAATTTTTGGGATTTTACCAACCTATTTATCAGCGTCAAGTTTAACTAGTGGTGAAGTAGTATTTTCATTAGTTGGATTTGTAACAATCTATACATTATTGTTGGTTGTTGAATTGTGGTTAATGTTTAAGTATGCTCGCTTAGGCCCTTCTAGCTTAGGTACTGGCAAATATCACTTTGAACAAGAGGGGAAATAACATGGAATATGCAATTCTTCGTGTAATTTGGTGGGTACTTGTTGCGGTGCTCATGATTGGGCTAATGATCATGGATGGTCATGATATGGGTGTCGGTACATTATCGCCATTCGTTGGTAAAACTGATTCTGAACGTCGTGCTGCAATTAATTCAGTTGCTCCACATTGGGATGGTAATCAAGTTTGGTTTATTACTGGTGGTGGTGCGGTTTTTGCCGCTTGGCCATTGGTATATGCTGCTTCATTTTCAATGTTGTACATTGCGATTTTAGCAGTGTTATGGACGTTATTTTTACGCGCTCCTGCGTTTGACTATCGTTCTAAAATTGAAAATCCAAAATGGCGTGCGACATGGGATTGGGTGTTATTTGTTGGTTCAGCAGTTCCTCCACTCTTGTTTGGAGTTGCGGTTGGTAACGTAATGCTGGGCATTCCATTCCATTTTGATGATAGTATGCGTTTAACTAGTGATGCAAGCAATCCATTATTTGGCTTCCTTGGTTTACTTTCTCCATTTGCTTTGTTATGCGGTCTAGTATCATTTTGTATGACTGCGGCACATGGTGGGGTTTATCTATCAATTCGTACTGAAGGTGCGATGCAAGCACGGGCGAAGAAAGCTGCGGCAATCTTCTCTATCTTAGCAATTGTACTGTTTGCGGTTGGTGGCTTAATGGTTGGACATATTAATGGTTATATAGCTACAAATTTAGATCCAAATGCGGCTTCAGATCCATTGATGAAAACAGTTGAAGTGGTGAAAGGTGCATGGTTAAATAACTATAAACTTTATCCAATTACAATGTTAGTACCTGCTTTAGGTTTTATTGGTTTACTATTCTCATTAATCTTTAATGTTAAAGGTAAATCTGGTATTGCGTTCATTTTTAGTGGTGTAGGCATGGCGGGAATTATTTTAACCGCTGGTGTTTCAATGTTCCCATTCATTATGCCATCAAGCTCTAATCCTGTTAGTAGTTTGACTGCATTTGATGCTACATCATCTGAGCATACTTTGCTATTGATGCTAGTTGCAGCATTAATTTTTACCCCAATAATTTTAACTTACACTTCTTGGGTATATAAAATTATGCGCGGTAAATTAACCACTGCACGTATTGAAGAAAATTCTCATACAATGTATTAATTAATGTATTAAAGGAACTAACATGACATTTTTAGTATGGGTGATTGGTGCTTACATTATAGTTCGAATTGTAAGTGACAGCCTAGTAAAGCAAGAACTTGATCCTAGCGATTTAGATCGTTAGAATATAGTGTTGATCTTTAAGCCCCGCGGTAGAATAGCTACTGTGGGGCTTTTTTTATTTTGAATCATATTTTTTTATTTAAGGTTTAATTTAATGAAGTCATCTAGTTAACACAGAGTTAAATGGCCGAACAAATGAGGTAAATGTGCAAATATTTCAGTTGGTTATTAATTTAAAATAGGTGATTTAAACCAAAGCTAACTATATCAATTGAATTAGATTTCGAGGTTAATGGTAAATACATTTTTAAGAAATATATTTATATTAATGATGTATCAGGATTGAGTGAATTTTACCGTGAGACCTTTTTTAATTGGTATTATATCGTGTGTTTGATAAATTGCTAATTATATAAGGTGTAGGATATCTACGACGTTATTTAACGTGGATAAAATATACTTTATTTGAGCGGCTTATTATATTGTTTGTAATGATCTGATTTAATTTATATATTAAGTTAAGTCTGAGATGATGGCTAGTAGTAGCTAGTTGCTATTTCAAAGCTAATTCAGTATAATGCTCTTCTATTTATTATTGAGAATTTATTATGGCAAAATTAGGTAATTTAATCCGCAAACAACTCAATCTTCCGATTATTATCGTTGGGTTTGCTGGGGTTATTGGCATTTATCATATCTTTTCGTATTTGATTCCATTTACGGATAATGCCTTTGTGGTAACTAATGTTACACCTGTAGCGGCAGACGTTTCTGGGTTTATTACTGATATTTATGTTAAAAATGGACAAGCGATTAAAAAAGATCAACCAATTTTTAAGGTTTATCAAGAACCGTATCGCTTGGCATTCTCTCAAGCCAGTGCTGATTATCAGCAAGGTTTAAAAAAAGTGATTGTTTTGCAGCGTCAAATTGATAAAGCCAACTCGTTAGTTAAATCTACGCAAGCGGAGTTAGCTAAAGCTAACTATGAGCTTGATTTAAAAAAAGATCAAGTTGTTGCCGAAGCTGTACCTGTACTGGAAATTAAGAAGCTCGGCTATGATGTTGAGGTCTTAACGAATAAACTAGCAGCGCTCCAGCATGAGGTGGCTATTTTGGCGGCTCAAGTTGATGAACAACACCAAATTGTCGCCAGTTTAAAAGCTAAAATGGATAATGCGCAAGTTAATTTAGATTTAACTGTGGTGCGTGCACCAAGTAATGGCGTAGTTGATAATATGTATATTTCAACCAATACGCCGATTAAAATTCATGAGCCAGTTTTTTCATTTATTGATACAACTAATTATTATATTCAAGCTAATTTAAATGAAACTGATTTACGCAATGTGCGGGTTGGCGATAAAGTGACAATTATGTTACGCATGTATTATTTTGATAAAATTTTTCACGGCGTGATTGTCAATACACTTTGGGCTGCGGATCGGCAAACTACTTCAGCCAAGACCCAACTGCAAAAAGTGCAAAATGAAAATGAATGGTTGTTGCTTCCGCAACGATTTCCTGTGCAGATTAAAGTGTTAGACGTTGATCCTAATTACCCCTTGAATCCTGGCGCTAGTGCTTATGTGTATATCTCGACTAAAAAATAGCCTAAATAATTATGATCCATTTGGAGAGCATCGGGTTAATGGTTTAAAAGCCGTCTTGGTGCTCGAATTGTTATTTTTATTCAATTATGTTTATAGTATTCCCAACCCGTATTTTTATTATTTCTATGTACCACTAACTGCATTTGCTGCTGAAATTGCTGGTACTACATTGAAGGATAAATTTGTCTTTTATGCTTTTAGCGTCATGGGGGCAATTCTGGCAATTTTTATCTTTAATCTAGCTTCGAGTAATAAAACTTTCTTTGTTATTGTGGTGTTGCTGTATTCATTGTTGTTATATTGGGTTGCAATTTATAAATTACGCAGCATGTTTGTGCCTGTGCCGCTAATTTTAAGCTTAGCCGCTTATTCTTTACTATATAGTGCGAATAATAATAATTTTTACATTGCCTTAAATCATGGTTTACAATCCTTTGTCGCAATGTTGGTCGTGATGGCTGGGTTAGTATTGTTTCCACGGCAGTATTATTTATGGATCTGGCGTAAAGCGTTTTATCAATTATTACTTAAAGTTAGTCACTATACTGGCGAAATTAGCCGCGGCGTAGTTGTCGAAATTCCAATTATTCCCAGCACGGTAATTATGCATCGCTATGCATTAATGCTTTCACCACGGATGCGCGTGTTCAGTATTTTAAAAATTACCCTATTGGCGATGGATTTAGTGATGAGTCTAGCGTATTTGGAAGCTTTTCAAAAACAACTGCGGGCACCGTATATTCTTTTTTTACATCGTTATTTGAATTTATTGAGTAATGCCTGTAGGCATCAACAGCAACTGCTTATCCAAGAACATGATTTACAGATTTTTCAAGAAACCCATGAGTTACGTAGTTTATATCATTTAATTAAGAGTTGGAATTATCTATGTTTGACGCGCTAAGTTATAACCGCTTGAGCTATCGCGCAATTCGTGGCTTGCAGATTTGTATCGTATTTAGTTTTACAATTTTTTTGCAAGAGTGGCTTCGCATGCCACATGCGGGGTGGATTGGTTTTTCGGTCATGATGATTTATGTCGGTTTTGATCATGGCACAACCTTATTTCGCACCTTTCATCGCTTTTGGGGGATGATTTTGGGGTTAATTAGCGGTTTCTTATTATGGTTTTTAGGGCATGTTGATTTTAGATTATTGATTCTGATTATTCCACTTACGATCTTCTTCGCTTATTTTTTGGTCGGACATGCCTATAGTGTACCAACGATGTTTACGGTTAATACGGCGGTAATTGGTACGGGGTATTTTTCAACTGGTCTGACCACTACAGTGAATAGTTTTATTTATGATTATACCGCGGCAACCATAGTGGCTCTGGCAATTTGCGTTTTTTTTGAATATTTTATTTTTCGCCGTTATGGCTTAATGCAGCGTTTTATCAGTGATACTCAGTTACAAATTATTCAGCAATTAAAAATATTACTTGAATTGTTAAACCGTGAGTCGATTTCTAAGGTAGCATGGTTTAATGCTTGTATCGGTTTGAGCCAGCTCTTGGGCGAGGTAAATAACTTGGTACGCAATAGTGAATTTGAATACAGTGCACACAAGGCGGTTGGCAATGAGTTTAATCAATTTGTTACGTTGACGAATCAAATTTTTGTGAATTTAAAAGCGCTATATTCAGCCTATTACTCGCCACGCTATCATAAACATGATTATAATCAAGTGTTTAATCAGGTACAAATTCAATTACAACAGCTGGAAAGCTTAATTAATTTAAGTGTTGACTTAACTATTAAATCTGGAGCAATTTATAATGCGAATAAATAATATTTTAGTCTGGATTTTGCCAGTTATAATTGGGGCATGTTCGTATAATAGTAGCTATCAAAAGCCACCAGTTCCAGTTAGTACCAACTGGAGTGTGCCGTCGAGTAATTTGGTGGCAACTGAAAGCAATCTGCCTTATTTAGCTTGGTGGCAAGGGTTTAATGATCCTACGCTGAATCAGCTAATTGAAAGTGGCTTAGTGGCGAATAACGGTTTGAATATGTCACGTGGACATGTTGAGGCTGCTGAAGGTGAGTTAAAGAAAGTTCAATTCCAGTGGGTTCCTGATCTTAATTTTGTGCTGGGTTATTCAAACAACCCTGCAACAGGTTTTCCGGGTTTGGTTGCATTATTTGCACCGAATTATACCATGAATATTTTTTCACAGCTCAAACAGCAAAAACGTGCCGAATATGAATTAGCTGCGGCTAAAGCTGAGGATGATGCGGTTAAATTAGACGTAATTACCCAGATTAGCGCGAGTTATTTTACTTATTTGGCTGAGGTCGAACGCAAGCAATTGTTGCAGGTATTGGCTGATGATATTACGCATTTAGCTGACATTAGTGTTAAAGTTTATCAACAAGGTTTAGCTGCAGATCAGAACTCATTGGAAATGCGCGCACAGGTTAATTTAATTCGTGGTGAACAAGAAGTTATTGAGCAAAATATTGTGGTGACGCGAAATGCCTTACGCTATTTGATTAATCAAAACCCAGGTGAAATTACCACCCAGCAGAAGTTTATTAATTTGCAAAATCGACACTTGGTACCAGGGCAATTACCCATGACGGTATTAGCTAATCGTCCTGATATGCAGTTGGCTGAGAACCAGTTGCGCGCATCGAATGAGGGAATTGGCTTAGCTGCGAGTCAATTGTTACCCACCGTACAATTAGATTTCATTGGCGGCCCCGTGGCTGGTAATAACGCCTACAATTTCCCATCACCATTAATGCAAAATGCGGTAGATTTTAATGATGAGTTGCTTAAAATTCCTGCACTTAAATTATCTGCACTCGGCGAAATTGATAAAGCCAAAGGCTTAGATAAAGTTTCCTATTATAATTACATTGATACTTTACAAAAGGCGCTGCGTAATTCGACTAATGCGTTATCGGCTAATTATCGCTTGACCAATAAACTGCAGCAAACTGAGTCCGCGCAGCAGCAATTAGCCAAGTCGTATAATTTAAATGAGCGTTTATTTCAACGTGGTATCCAAAGTAAAATGGATACGCTTAAGAGTAAAATTGCCTTGGATCGTATTCAGATTAATGTCAATCAAGATAAATTACAGCAACTTTTAACCATTGTTAATTTATATCATGAATTAGCTGGCGGTTATAAAAACGGTGAGTCAGCTGAAGTTGCTGAAAAAGCCAAGGGTTAACGGATAACTTATTGTTGATATTCAATCGCTGATTCAAAGCTCACTGCAATTCCAGTTAAACCTGGTTGATTTGCCAATAGATTGCCATTTGGATATACTGGATGATAATTAGCCGCTAATCCACTTACATTGAGCATGTAATTATCGGGGCTTAGGGTCAGCTGTAAAATAGCAGGTGCTGATTGTGTAGTAATGGTGGTTACTTCGGTTGCGGGATTACCACCCGATGGGGTTAAACTGATTTTGACATTGCAGGGTGCAAGCACATTACAATTTAAGCCACTTGGATCGACTGAGACTTTTACCGTCATCGGTTGATCATCAAACATATCATCGTTGTATGGATTGGCTGGAGCTATACTCGATGAACCGCAGCCAATTAGAGCGCCACAAAGCAGCAGTAGAATAAAATTTTTGTTCATGGGGATAATCTCATTCAGTAGATTAAATGTTATTAGTTAAGAAATTAATCGTGCACCTGAGTAAGGCAAAATGTCTATTTAGAGCCAATTTTTATTTTTTAGTGCTTGAAGAATCCCATTTTTATCCAAACCCATGGCACGTAGTAATAATTTTGGATCGCCGTGTTCGGTAAATTCATCAGGTATTCCCAGTTGCAAAACTGGATTGCTGAGGTTCAATAATTGCATTGCTTCAAGACACGCCGAGCCAGCACCCCCCATAATCACATTTTCTTCGATAGTTACGATGAAATCATGTTCGGTGCAAATTTGTTGGATTAATCCAACGTCAAGAGGTTTAACAAAGCGCATGTCACACAGGGTTGCATCGATTTCATGAGCCGCCTCTAATGCAGGCTGTACCATTGAACCAAAAGCTAAAAATGCAATTTTTATACCTTTGCGCAGAATTCGACCTTTACCAAGTGGTAATATTTGCATGGTTTTATCGATGTCAACCCCGATTCCTGCGCCACGTGGATAGCGTACGGCGCAGGCTTGATTGAGTCTAAATCCAGTGTAAAGCATTTGATAACATTCATTTTCATCACTGGGTGTCATTACGATAAGATTTGGAATGCAGCGTAAGAAGCTTAAATCGAAAGCTCCGATATGAGTTGGGCCATCAGCACCAACTACGCCAGCACGGTCAATAGCAAATAAGACAGGAACATTTTGTAACGCCACGTCATGAATTAATTGGTCGTAGCCGCGTTGTAAGAAAGTTGAATAAATCGCTACAATTGGCTTGATACCTTTACTTGCGGCTCCGCCAGCAAAGGTAATTGCATGTTGCTCGGCAATTCCAACATCAAAAAACTTATCGGGATATTGTTTGGCAAATTCAACCATTCCAGAACCTTCGCGCATAGCTGGGGTAATGGCAATAAATTCATCATCAATCTTGGCAATATCACATAGAAATTGACCAAAAATTTGGGTGTAAGTTGGCGCAGATGGTTTGCCATTTTGCATGCCATCGGCAGGGTTAAACTTACTCACTCCGTGATAGGTAATTGGATCGTTTTCTGCTAATTTGTAACCCTGACCTTTTTTGGTAACAATGTGTAAAAATTGTGGACCTGTTAAATTGCGCAGTTCAGTTAAAGTTTCAATTAATTGATCTAAGTCATGTCCATCAATTGGGCCAATATAGTTAAAACCTAATTCCTCAAACATCGTACTTGGCATAACCATGCCTTTCATATGTTCTTCAACCTTGTGGGCCAGTTTTTGTAGATTGGGTACAATGCTAAGTGTTTTATTGGCTTTGTCTTTGACGGTATTATAAAAACGGCTGGCTAAAATCGAAGATAAATAACTACTAACCGCACCGACATTTTCTGAAATTGACATTTCATTATCATTAAGGATTACCAACATGTCAGTTTTAAGCCATCCTGCATTATTTAGCCCCTCAAAGGCTAAACCTGCAGTCATTGAACCATCGCCAATAATTGCAACTACCTTATCATCTTTACCACGCAGTTGATTGGCGACTGCCATGCCTAATGCTGCCGAAATTGAAGTTGAAGAATGTCCAACATCAAAGGTATCATATTCGCTCTCCGAACGTTTTGGAAAGCCTGATAATCCACCAATTTGGCGTAAGCTATCCATTTTGGTACGACGTCCAGTTAAAATTTTATGGGCATAGGATTGGTGACCAACGTCCCAAATTAGGGCGTCTTCAGGGGTGTTGTAAACATAATGCAGCGCAACGGTTAATTCGACACAGCCTAGATTAGAGGCTAGATGCCCACCAGTTTTACTCACATTAGCCAGAATAAATGCGCGTAACTCTTGAGTTAACGTATAGAGTTCATTGCGCTTAAGTTGACGTAGCTCTTGCGGGTAGTTAATGCGTTCTAATAATGACCGATGTGTCATGGTTTTTTCAATCTGCTAAAGCATAAATTAAGAATGGCGATAATAAACATTATCGGCTAAAAATTTTAAAAGTTGACTATTGGGTTGTTGTTGAATTAAGTTAATAATTTCTGAGTGCAGGTCATGTGCGGTTTTTTGTGCGCTGCTGAGACCCAAAATATTAACATAAGTGGCTTTATCTTGCAAATGATCTTTGTTGGCAGTTTTACCAAGTGTTGCGGTATCTTCGGTCACATCAATAATATCATCGACAATTTGGAAGAGTAAACCAATTTTTTTTGCAATTAAATCAATTTGTTGATATTGCTGTGGATTGAAATTTTTTCCAGCTAAATAGCCCGCTAAAATGGACGCACGTAATAGTGCACCAGTTTTAAGTAAGTGCATTTCTTGGAGTTGCTCAAGAGTTAACGCTTTGCCTGTACTTAGCCAATCGATGGTTTGTCCACCGACCATTCCCTGCAGTCCAATAGCTTGTGCGAGTAAATTGATAATAGTTAACTTACTGGCGGCTGGCAGCTCTAACTGAGCGGAGCTAAGAATTTCAAAGCAGAGGGTGTTTAAAGCATCCCCAGCTAGGAGCGCAACTGCATCGCCATAAATCTTATGGTTAGTCGGTTTACCGCGGCGTAAATCATCATTATCCATAATTGGTAAGTCATCATGAATCAATGAGAAACAATGAATCATTTCAATTGAACTACCAATCGTGATACAGGTTGTGAGGTCAGCGCCGCTTAATTTACCCGCCGCAATCGTAAAGAGTGGACGAATTCGTTTGCCGCCATCTAGACAGGAGTAGCGAATTGCTTCCAGAAGAGTTTCACACTTACTTGGAAGCGTGAGTAGTTGAGTTAGGCATAGTTCAATTTGTTGGAGAGTTTGTTCGCGCCAAAGTTCAAGATGCTGCATATTATTCCGCGTTAAAATCTTTTAGTTGATTGGTTTCTTGGTCGAGAATTTTAATTTTTTGTTCGACATCACGAAGTTTGTCCTGACAGAATTTTACCAGTTCCATACCGTGTTTATATTGATTTAATGCGTGATCTAAATCAATTTGATCAACTTCAATATGCTGAATAATTTGTTCTAATTCGGTAATTGCGCTTTCAAAGCTTTCGGCAACTTTTTTAACCATGAGTAGTTCCTTGGATTAATTTATTAATTGGCTTGATCATTATCAAGCAAAGTACGAATACGATTAGGCTGAAAATAAAGTAAATGGTAAATGAGTGGAGGTAAGTTTTTTCTAGTACTTGAATGCTAGCATTGGCGGCAGTTACGGAACTTTGCGCTAATAGCCCTGCTAGTTTGCCTCCTAAACCAATTGACATTAAGAAAATTCCCATCATCGCACCGTGGAATTTATGGGGTACGAGTGTGCTAACCATGGCTAAGCCAACTGGCGCAAGAAATAATTCGCCCATCGCAATGATTAGGTAACTGGAGATAATGAATATTTGTGGTAATAAGGCATTGTGGCTAATTGCAAATTGTAAACATAAGATTAGAATTAAAAAGCTCGCGCTATTACAGGCAAAACTTAAGCTAAACTTAGCTGGGATGGATAAATTTTT
>JAIETT010000106.1 GCA_019744945.1 Burkholderiales bacterium | reverse complement strand
ACGCTGCCAATAATTAGCGAACAAATAAATAAGATACTGCCGTAAATAAAATATTTCCATTCACGTTGCAGACCTAAGTAAACTAGCATTGCAATTTGAATTAGGCTCGCAACTGGTTGGTAAATTAATGCACCAATCACATAGCAAATTGCCAATAAATTGAGCTTAGTATTGATAGTCAAGACGGTTCTATTTGCTTATGAACTGCTGGCAGCTCGTGGATTGGCGGTTGGACTATTAATTGCATCGCCACTGCCAATTGTGCTGCTACCACTACCCATATTGGCACATGCGCCAAGAGTTAGGGTTAAAAGCCCAATCATTATCAGTTTTTTCATCGTTTTCTTTCAGTTAGTTTCTATTACTTCACTTGAACCAAGCCCTAAATCGGTAGTTGCATCTTTATTTGAACCGTATGGACTACCACTACTTGCGCAGGATGATAGCAATACAGCACAGGAAAAAAATAGACAAAATTGTTTCATCGTTTTGGTTTTCATTTTATTTGAACCGTTTCGTTAATACCAATACATGCTATGATTTGGATAATGCCTTATTTTAGTGAGGCAATTACTCATTACAGTGATGAGTATAGCATAATTACGTTGGCATTTGCCGAGCTGTTTAGCACTCGTTATGGGATAATAAAAGTACCATTGAAATAACGATGATACTTATGTAAGTATTTAGAGTAGCTTAAAATATACCAGTTTTTTTGCAACTATTTAATAACGCACTAGATTCATTTTTAGGGAAGTTACATTTTACTTCTTTTTTAGTAGCATCATTAATGAATTCTACTTGATAAAGTCCATCATCCATTTTTTGTTCCTTAAGCTGACAGTTTTCTTGAACTTGAGCTAAAGTTGTAGATGAATTTAGTTTCATACCGTTGCATTGCAGCGTTGCCATGTCAAGAGAGCTTGCAAATGCTAGGCAAGGTAGTAATGAGATTGATAATAGTAACTTACGCATAATGTGATACTCCTAAAGTTAAATGTGCCAATTGTTGGCAAAGTAGTTTAAGTTCATAATTAGTTATGATTATAGCTCATCTGTGCGATGACTGTCAAAGATACTCGGTCGGGGTTAATGTTGGCGTGTGTCTTATGTTTGGATTATACTTGGATATATTTCAAGTTGCCTAATTAGTGTTTTAAAGAGATTTAGTGTTGCTTCTGAACCAGTTGCAAGCACGCGAATTAAATAACCATTGCCAACTAACTGACTAATTGCACAATCTAACTGCGACTCATTTAAGATTTGTTGTAATCTGTCTAAGTCTTTTTCAGCGAGCTCAAAACCATAAAAAATAAAATTACCTAAATGCGTGACTTGTTCAAACATACCAATAGTTGTTAAATCTTGTTGCGCTGGATTTAACTGACAATTATCGCGATAGACTAGGCGCTTAGCTAGGTAAATATTGAGTAATGAGGTGTAGTTGCGAAAGACAAAATTTTCATTGCGAAGGTAACGCCCTGAGGAAATAATTTCGCTGTAAATTAAGCGTGACGTAGCTGTGGCTAAATGAATGTCGGTGGTGGTGGTGAAGGCGGAATTGGCAAAAGGTATGCTGGGAAGCGGATTAAAAATTAGGCATGAATTGGCGGCAAGCTTGATTTGGGTGTGGCGGCGGGCTTCTCCACTTGGCATGCTATGAATTTTTTCAAAGGATTGTGCGGAAATTAATAATTGGGTGTTTTCGGCAAGCTCTAGATTGATACTGTAATTATCATGCGCCATAATTCCAGCCGAGGCATTCATGAGCATATATTCAATGCCACCATTTGCGCGGCGAAAGAAATTGGTTAACTTAAAAGGTGGTTTGTAATAAGTGCTCGCGGGATAGGTCTGATTGTCGGCAAATTTAGTTTTAATTTCTAATTTAGCCGCGTAGGCAACTGGTCTAGACATTGATGGCTAAATCCTCAAGTAGGACGTGTGATTTTATCCAGCTAATTACGTCAATTAAATTATGATCGGTTTTTAGATTGGTGAAAATAAATGGTTTTCTGCCGCGCATTTTTAGCGAGTCGCGTTCCATTACGCCTAAATCGGCACCTACATAGGGAGCTAAATCTATTTTGTTAATGATTAACAAGTCGGAGCGCGTAATGCCAGGTCCGCCTTTACGGGGGATTTTATCGCCTTCCGCAACATCAATTACAAAAATTGTCGCATCGACTAATTCTGGGCTAAAGGTTGCCGATAAATTATCGCCACCGCTTTCAATAAATAAAATTTGCAAATTAGGGAAGCGTGCACACATTTCGTCAACCGCTTCTAAATTCATCGAGGCATCTTCACGAATAGCTGTGTGTGGACAACCGCCTGTTTCAACACCAATAATTCTGTCGCGGGCTAATTTACTGTTTTTGGTCAAATATTCGGCATCTTCTTTGGTATAAATATCGTTAGTAATTACCGCCATTTCGTAATCATCTAACATGAAGCGGGTTAAGCGTTCAAGTAGTGCAGTTTTGCCTGAACCAACAGGTCCGGCAATTCCGATTTTAACTAAAGCCATAGGTATTCCTTTTAAGACATGTATAAACGTGAATAGAGTTGTTCGTGCTGCATCGCCCGCAATTCAAAAGCCGGACAGGCGCGCCCAAAATCATTAATCGTGAGGTTTTCTAGTTGCGCCAAAGATTCGCTGAGTTCTGCATGAAGTTCAAAAAGCAATTGTTGACCAGCGGTTTGACTGAGCGGGATTAATTTAACCCCATTATTTACCACCGCCGAAATTTGCGCGTAAGCGTAACAATTGAGTGCCGTAGCGTAGTTTAATTTGAGTGCGGCACAGATTATCCCATAACAAAGTGCGTAATGACCGGTTAGCTCTTTGTTATTTACCAATGTTACATAAGCTGGATAAATTGGTAGTATAGTGGTTAGGTTAAAGCTATGCAGCGTTTTTATTAAACGTGAGGCTAATTTGTTACTAGCTTCCCGAATTTCGCGAGCAGGTTTACTGGCTGAACTCAGTTGATCTAAATATTTTAGTTGGGCTAAATCATTTTCTTGCGCCGCGCAATAAGCTAATTTCACCAAAAGTAAATCGTTATAAAGCAAATTATAGCGCAAATTAGCCTGCAAGTAGGTTTTGAAACTAGCTTTATCTGTAACTCGGTTTTGTTGTACATAGGTTTCTAAACCATAGGATTGTGTGTAACTGCCGATCGGAAATAACGCATCATTGAGTTGCAGTAAGATAAATTCAGGCGCAAAAACATTCTTCATTTATGTTTAATGCTCATGAGAATGCGGGTGAGAATTTGCTTTATGACTGAGTGGACAGACTAAGCGAGCATTCACTACTTGTGTAGTTACACCAAGTTTGCTCAGTAAAACTAACATCGGTTGATCAAAAGGCACTAACAGGATACTGTGATCATCTTCAGCATAAAAAACAGGTGCGTGGCGGTTACCTAGTTCGTAACAAATTCGTGCGGTTTCGTGGTTATTGGTAGGAGTAATGGCAATGGATTGCGTTGGCAAAACCTTGATAGCAATTACGCGCCGTTCATCAACAAATAAAATATCTTGATCACAAAAACTAAAGGCTGGTTCACTAATATTGATGCCTAACTCTTGATTATGCAAACTGGTTTTACGTAAAATTCGCTTAGTTAATTCAAACCACTCCAATTCGATATAGTCTATTTGATGTTGACTGTAATCGATGTCAGTGGTATTTAAGTTAGCAATAATTTGAGTAATTAACATTGATTAACCTTAAAATAAGAAATAACGTTGCGCTAGCGGCAATTCACTAGCTGGCTCACAAGTGATTAATTCTCCATCAATGGTAACCGCATAGGTTTCTGGATTAACTTCAATATTTGGCATGGCATCATTATGGATCATATCTTTTTTAGTTAAATTACGACAATTAGCCACCGCGACGATTTTTTTATTTAAACCCAGTTGTTGGGGAATTTGCGCCTCAATTGCAGCTTGGGACATAAAGGTTAGGCTGCTTTTCGCTGTAGCTCTGCCTAAGGCTCCAAACATATTGCGATAGAAAACCGGTTGTGGCGTTGGAATTGATGCATTTGGATCACCCATAATGCTGGCCATAATAAATCCACCTTTGATAATTAGTTTGGGTTTTACGCCAAAAAATGCTGGCTGCCAGATTACTAAATCGGCGAATTTACCTTCTTCAATTGAACCGACCAGATGGCTAATCCCGTGAGTAATTGCTGGGTTAATGGTATATTTGGCAATATAACGCTTGACACGGCTGTTATCGTTAGTTTCACCCGCAATTAATGCTCCGCGTTGCAATTTCATTTTATTCGCGGTTTGCCAAGTGCGAATAATTACTTCACCAACTCGTCCCATCGCTTGGGAATCTGAACTAAGCATGCTAAATACGCCCAAATCATGTAACACATCTTCGGCGGCAATGGTTTCAGGGCGAATCCGTGAATCGGCAAAAGCAACATCCTCACGAATGCGCTTATCTAAATGATGACAGACCATGAGCATGTCCAAATGTTCATCTATGGTATTCACCGTAAATGGCATGGTTGGATTAGTTGAGGATGGCAAAACATTCATAAATGCTGCGGCTTTAATGATATCAGGAGCATGCCCGCCACCAGCACCCTCGGTGTGATAAGTATGAATTGTGCGTCCACCAAAGGCTTGTAGCGTATCTTCCAAACAGCCTGCTTCATTTAAGGTATCGGTGTGAATTGCGACTTGGACATCATAACGATCGGCTATATCAAGACAAT
Organism: Burkholderiales bacterium; assembly: GCA_019744945.1. Taxonomy (GTDB): domain Bacteria; phylum Pseudomonadota; class Gammaproteobacteria; order Burkholderiales; family UBA11063; genus Aquella. The sequence goes on along the minus strand of JAIETT010000106.1, from coordinate 21,937 downwards.
TCGTGATCGTGGCAGGCGTAGAACCCCAATCCTCGTGGAGCTTTAATCCCATTGCGCCAGCTTTTATTTGTTCAATTAATGGCTCAGGTGTCGCACAGTTACCTTTAGCCAAGAAACCAATATTCATCGGCAATACATCGGCGGCTTCTAACATGCGCGCCATATTCCATGCTCCAGGTACGCAGGTGGTTGCATTAGTACCATCGGCAGGCCCAGTACCACCGCCTATCATGGTCGTTATACCACTATATAATGCCGTGTCAACTTGTTGTGGACAGATAAAATGAATATGAGCATCAACGCCACCCGCGGTGACAATTAGTCCTTCTGCTGCAATTATTTCGGTTGCTGCGCCAATAACTAGAGCCGGATGAATATTATCCATAATATCGGGATTGCCAGCTTTGCCAATGCCGACAATTAAACCATCACGGATACCAATATCGGCTTTAACAATTCCCCAATGATCAATAATTAAAGCATTAGTTAGTACTAAATCGGGTGTCCCTGTGGCTCTGCTAGCGGTGGCAGATTGTCCCATGCCATCACGGATGGTTTTTCCACCACCAAATTTAACCTCATCCCCATAACTTGTAAAATCTTTTTCAACTTCAATAAACAGTTCGGTATCGGCTAAGCGTATTTGATCGCCTGTAGTTGGACCAAACATATTGGCATAATCTTGTCCAGAAATGGTGTAGCTCATGATTTAGTCCTCATCGCTATTAGCAAAGTGTTGGGTATGAATTTGGTGGAGTGCGCAGGCTAAATTAGCCTGATTGGCAATGCCATTGACTAAGCCATTAAAACCAACGATTTTTTGCGCGCCACGATAGGGGATTAATTCAATGCTTTTTTCTTCGCCTGGTTCAAAACGCACCGCGGTACCCGATGGAATATTTAAGCGTTTGGCAAAGGCTTGGCGACGTGGGAATTGTAATAATTTATTGGTTTCAAAAAAATGAAAGTGTGAGCCAACTTGAATTGGGCGGTCGCCTAAATTAACTACTTTCAACGCGGTGATTTCAGCTCCTGCATTGAGTTCAATTGTGAGATTTTTGGAAATTATTTCACCTGGTTTCATTGGGTGACCTTTATAAAATTGGGTCGTGAACGGTAACGAGTTTACTACCATCGGGAAAAGTCGCTTCAATTTGAATGTCGTGTATCATTTCGGCAATTCCGTCCATCACGTCAGCTTTGCTTAGAATTTGTTTGCCACGTGACATTAATTCGGCAACACTCAGACCATCACGAGCTAACTCGAGTAATTCTGCGCTGATGTAGGCAACGGCTTCTGGGTAATTTAAGCGTAGTCCACGTGCTTTGCGCTTTCTTGCGACTTCACCCGCGGTAAACAGCATTAATTTTTCAATTTCTTTGGTGGTTAGGTGCATCTTGAAGTCCTTTGTTCTGTGTCAAATCAGAGCTTTTGGTGGAGTGCTACTGATGTGGTTCGTCTAATTCTCAAATTTTAATTGGCATAAACAGCTAGTCTAGCATATTGATACTTAATCTGGAAAATAATTTTAAGTAGTCTGAGTGGCTGGGAGTGAGCATAGTTGTGAGTTGAGTTATACCTTTTAAAATAAACTCTCCCGCTCAGGTCTGCTCGACATTAGAAGATTTGTATTTAATTGATTTCTTTTGATGTGGTGTTGAGTAATATCACATTAGTATTTACTGGTTTTTATAGTTGTTTATGTGAGTTTTTACAATTTTATGCCTAATAGATCAATGTATCTCAGAAAGATTAGCTACAATTATTCTATTCATTAAAAGGAGAGCTTGTGATGAAAAAATCAATTATAGCCTTAGCATTAGTTCTAGTTGCCGCAAGCATAGCTTACTGCTCTAGTGACGCATTTAAAAATGCAGCTTCAGAATCTAGCTCTTCATCCAGTTTGAATAGTGCCTATGCTCCCAAAAGCATCTATTTAAGTAAAATTAACTGGTTGCAACGTTATCCACAATTAAAAAATATTCCAGCCAATAGCCAAACTGCAACGATTGATAAATTACGGACTTCAGAATCAATCTCAGCCTTGATTGGTCCCATTGATAATCCATATGGCGTGCGTAATGATATTTTAGATGCGATTTTAGCGATTGTGCCCAAAGATAATTCGCAAATGTTGCATGCCGCGATTCAAGAAGCTTATTATGACAATCTCTCGATTTACTCTAAATCAGATAAGGACAAACTTTTTTACGTCCGTAAATCATCGCTTGCAATGGGGTGCTTGTTTCAATATGATGTATCTGATAATAATACATTGGCAAATAAAATTGCTTCTGGCATTGGAGATCAAATGCGTAACACTGATGCGCGTGATGAACGAGTACACCATCTAGAAACAACGGTATTTGCTTGGCAAACACTTGGTACAGGTTTAGGAAGCACGACAGAGGATGAGTTATGTCAATCAGGAGAATATTAAAATGAAAGCACAATTATTAATGAAGTATCTAGTTGTTTTTGTTCTGTTTATAATTAAATATAGTTATGTAGTACAAAACCAGTTACCCACATTATATGTTTTACATATAAATGGAATAAATACTACATATAACGAAGCTAAGATAAATCTTAGAAATATTAAACAAGCTAGTCAAATGAAATCAACAAATAACTACCTAAAATGGGACGTAGTTTATAACCCAACAGCGAATGAAAAAACCACCTCGAGTACGATTGCTGCAGGAATAAATCTGCTCGATAATATCATCGATGTCGGATTACAGAAAAATAACTAATTAATTATGCTCAATTTCAGCGTAAAGCATTATAAACTAATGGAAGCAAGAAATCTCATCAAGGCAAACCAGCCTAGAAGTGTCATTTAAGCTGGTTTAAAATTTTCTATGTTGTGAAATGTAAAACGCATATTGCAAGTCGAGCGTGCTAAAATTGTAAAATTAGTAATGGTGCAGACGATTGATGGTAAAATCGCGTGATTAATTGATATTTATATATGTGTTATGGGATAAAGTAATGAAGAAAATAATTATAGCCATTGGGATTGCAAGTGGCTTATTTGGCTGTGCGAGCAATGCGGTTAATTATAATCCTGCTCAATTTAGTAGTGAAAATTACCAACAGAATGTGGCGAGCTCAATTGAGTATGCGGATAATTTTGTTGACTTTGATCAACGTAATATTCCGCAAGCTAGTTTGAGTGCAGAAGATTTTTCTTTGTTATTGAGTGCCGATGTTTCCTTTAACCAAGGTGTTTATTCCCAAGCGGCAGGTAAATATTATTATTTAGCCAATAAATATCAAGACCCACGCCTAATTTACAAAGCGATTATTTGCTTTGAACATAGCAGTTCAACTGCAGAAGATTATGCCAAATTAAACAATTTAATCAAGCAGTTACTTGTTGCGGCACCGACTTCGAATACCGCACATTTATTTGGTATTCGCATTGATTTGGAGCAGAATAATTTAGATAAAGCCAAGCAGGATTTAAATGCAGTAATTAAAGCCGATCCAAGTAAAACGCGTGCGGTTTTGCTCTTTCTGAGCACTATGATTAGTTCAAATATTACCCAGGAAGCAAAACCCAGCTTAAGTCAATTTGCCGATTATGTCGCTAAAAAATACTCTAGCTATCCTGAGGCTTTATTATTTGCCAGCATTGCCTATAGCATTAATGCTGATCAAGTTGGCTTATTAGCTAATTTGGATCTAATTAATGCACGTTACCCGAATTGGGAGATTCCAACTTATTGGTCGGCAGGCATTTTGGCTAAAAATAATAATTTACCTTTGTTAACGACGATGATGGCACATGAAATGCAGCAATCCGCTCACCCAAGTGGCACGCTACAAAATTTATACATCGCGACTTTAGTGCGTAATGAAAATATAGCTGCTGCGAATCAGTATATTGAATCAGAACTACAGCTTAAACCGAATGATGGCAATATGCTAGTTAATCAGGCTGTTATTCAGTATAAATTAGGCAATAATCCTCATGCAATAAATTCGTTGTTAAAAGCCGAGTCGCAAGGAGTTAGCTTAGATGGTACGCTGGATTTAGCTTTGGCGAGTTTATATGATCTTAATAGTCATAATGAAAGCGCCTTAGAATATTATCAACGAGCGGGTAGTGCTAATCCAATTTTAACGACCGCTACCAATATTGGAATTTTACGGATTTATTTTGATACTAATAAAGCTCAAGAGGCAAATCTGTACATCGAAAACATGGCTAAAGTTGCGAAACTTAATCCGCGTGACAGTGCATTGCTGAAATTATCAATTTATAGTGAAGTTGAACGCTATGAATTAGCCTATCAATTAGCCGCACAAAATATTAAGTTATACCGTAGCGATAAAACCTTTACTTATTTGTACGCTTCATTGTCGGGTTTGACAGGTAGAACTGAGCAAGCGATTAAAGCTTACAAGAAGTATATTCAGCTTAATCCAAATGATCCAGTTGGTTATAATGATCTGGGTTTTTTATTGGCGGATAAAACTTCGCATTATTTGCAAGCTTATGATTATGCGCACAAAGCTTATACGATGTCACCTAAAGACCCTGCAGTGTTAGATACCTTGGGTTGGGCTAACTTTAAGCTTAAACAATATGCTCAGGCCGAAAGTTATATTTACCAAGCTTATCAACAAACGCAGGATTACGAAACGGCGCAGCATTTGAAACAAGTTTATTTGGCACAGGGCAAGACTGCGGAGGCAAATAAAGTTATTTTGATTACACCCAAATTGCAACAACTTCAATTTGAACAAACCTTAGCAGATCAATCAATGTTAATTTTGATGTATTATCAATTTGGATTGGATTTAGCTAAATGAAGAAGCTGTATGGAACTTTCTTGTTGATGAGCTTAGCTTTGAGTGGTTGCGCTAGTTGGTATGATACTCAAGTTGCACAACCTGCTGAATATCATCAACCATTACAAGTAGATGAAAATTATAATATCAGCGGACGTTTTTCAATTGTAACGCCACAAAAAGATTATTATGGCAATTTTAATTGGCAACGTGAATCTGGTGATGATCATTTAGCCTTTATGTCACCACTTGGGAATACCGTGGCACAAATAGTGGTTGAAAGTGGCATTGCGACGTTAAATAATGGTAGCCAAGTTTATTCTGGGCATAATTTAGACCAAATGATGCAAGAGCAGCTTGGGTTTAGTTTGCCAGTTAATTACCTGCATTATTGGTTGCAAGGGGTTCCACTGCCGCAGTATCCGGTGCAAAATCGATTAAATTCTGGCTTTGGTCAATTGAATTGGAAAATTGAATATTTAAGCTGGCAAGATCGGAATCATCCGAAAATTGTTCAGGTTAGCAATGATAATTTGCGGATTAAATTAATTATTGAATGGCCTGAAGCAGAAGAATTAGACAAAACTAATTAATTTTATAAAAGTAGAAATGATGAATTTTAGACAAATTGAGTTTGATCGTGAACTTATTGAACGTTGTCAGACCAACGCCCCACGTTATACTTCATATCCGACCGCAGATCGCTTCAGCTTAGATTTTGGGGTTAATCAACAATTAAGCCAAATGAAGCAAGTTTTCACCCCCGAATTTAACCAAGCGGTATCGTTGTACATTCATATTCCGTTTTGTAACACGCTGTGTTTATACTGCGGTTGCAATAAAATTATTACCAATAATCGCGCTAAAATTACCGAATATTTGGAATATTTAGCCAAAGAATTTGCCTTGTATCATCAGCTAATTGGTAAAAAATTACCCGTAATTCAATTGCATTTTGGCGGTGGTTCACCGTCGTGGTTGTCGATTAGCGAAGTACACCAAGTCATGCAGTTGGTGCGCAAATATTTTATTTTAGAGAATGCTGAAGAAATTGCAATGGAACTTGACCCACGCCATGTAACGGATGAGTTCATGAGCGCTTTATATCAAGAAGGTTTTAATCGCGTGTCACTCGGGGTGCAAGATTTTGATCCCGTAGTGCAAAAAGCGGTTAATCGCATTCAGCCGCTAGCCGATACGCAGCGCGTTTTAGATCAGGCGGCAAAATTAGGTTTCAAATCCACCAGCATTGATTTAATTTATGGCTTACCGCTGCAAACTTTGGCAAGCTATCGGCAGACGATGGATATTGTGATTAATCAATTAAAACCAGCGCGAATTGCGTTATTTAATTACGCACATTTACCGCATATTTTTATGCCGCAAACACGGATTAACGAAGCCGATTTACCGAGTGCCAATGAGAAACTCAATATTTTACAAATGTGCGTGGAACGCTTGGCGGAAGCTGGCTATGTTTTAATTGGGATGGATCATTTTGCGCGTCCCGACGATGAATTAGCCATTGCGCTCAGTGAACAAACTTTACAGCGTAATTTCCAAGGTTATTCGACTTTTGCCGATACTAATATGTTAGCTTTTGGCGTGTCGTCAATCGGTTTTGTGGGTAACAGTTATTATCAAAGTGCTAAAGATTTAGATAGTTATTATAATTTCTTAAATGCCGATCAATTGCCGATTTTGCGTGGTTTATTATTGAGTCCTGATGATGTTTTACGTCGTGAAATTATTCAGCAAATTATGTGCCAATTTGAATTAAATTACGCAGCGGTTGCCGAAAAATATCAATTAGATTTTGCGAGCTACTTTGCCGCTGAATTAGCCGAATTACCTGAGCTAGCTAAGATTGGTTTAATTACGCTAACGCCGAGTGGTTTTCAAGTCAGCAATAAAGGGCGTTTTTTGATCCGAAATGTAGCCAAAGTCTTTGATCGTTATTTGCGCGCCAATCAAGATAATCGGCGCTATTCTAAGGTTATTTAGAGTTTAATATGGTTGGTAAATTTCAAAGTTTATATCTCCAATTGCGGGATGACATCCAACGTGGTGAATATCCAGCGGGCAGTAAATTACCCTCGGAAAGTGAATTTTGTGCTCAATTAAAAATCAGCCGCGGAACTTTACGTAAAGCGCTGGAATTGTTGGCTGAAGATGGATTAATTCATAGCGTGCACGGTAAAGGTGTTTATGTTTTGGCGGCTAATCCAATTGCTTTTTCATTTGGCAGTTTAGTCAGTTTTGCCGAAGTAAATCATTCCAATCAGTTGAATTTTGTTACAGAAGTTACCGCTTTTTCTGAGTTAGCCGCTGATGCTGCACTAAGCCAGTTAAGTGGATTTAATCAAGCACAAACCTTGCAAAAAATCCAGCGGGTGCGTAAATTAGACAATGAACGGATTATATTTGATTTGAATTATTTTGCTAGTGGATTAATTTCTGGTTTAACTCCTGCTATTGCAAGTAATTCAATTTATCAATATATTGAAGAACAGCTTCATTTGAAAATTGGCTTTGCGCGACGCACGATTCAAGTTGAAATGGCGAGTGCCTTAGATAAGCAAAACCTCGATTTACAAGTGTTTGATTTGGTGGTGGTAGTGCGAAATTGGGTACATTTAAACGATGGACAGTTATTTGAATATACCGAATCACGGCATCGCCCAGATCGTTTTGTGTTTACCGAATTTGTGCGGCGGCGTTAATTAATGAAGTGGTGGTTAAAATGTTAAGCCAAGAAATACTTACCAATGGATTAATTCTGTGGAATTATCATTGCCGCATTGATCGGCTTGAGCTAGCACCACAGCGTGAACGAATTATTCTTGGTTTAGGTAGTTATGATTTAAATGTGGCAGATTATTGTGCCGCACTGTATTTACAAGGTTATGCCCAAAAATTGATGTTTAGCGGTAAATCGGGTAATTGGACACAGGGTCGCTGGGATAAAACCGAGGCGGAGATTTTTGCTGAGCGCGCAAATGTTCTAGCCGTTCCACTTAGTGAAATCATTCTAGAAAAAGCTGCGACCAATCTTGGTGAGAATATTCGTTATTCGCGTGCAATTATTGAACAGATTTTACCATCGCTGAGTGAGGTAATTTTAGTGGCTAAGCCAAATACCACACGCCGTGCTTATGCGACATTTATGGCCAATTGGCCGCAGATACCAGTGCGAGTGCTTGCGCCTAAGCGTGAATTTGATGATTCGCTGGTGGGGCATTCACAGGAAGATTTAATCCATGAATTAGTTGGCGATACGCAAAGAATTATCGATTATCCACAGCGTGGCTTTCAAATTCCCCAAGATATCCCCGAGAATGTGCTGCAAGCGTTTGAATTTCTCTATCAAGCTGGTTTTGTGCAGCATTGCCAAAAATAGATTAATTTTGCCTAGATAATGTATAGATTTATTTTTTGCACCATACCACTAAAACTTGACAAATTGAAATAAGAATGTAGTGTTGTCAGTTACAATACTAGACCTCTTGTATAACCATTGTTAAAGTATTTAAGGTAATTGCTGAAAAATATAGAAATCGAAGAAAGCGGTTTAATTTGAGATTTAATTACTGGCATCTATAATTTTGAATTGCGTAAGATTTAGCAAGAGATGGTTATGCAATGGTTATACTCTCATAATTCCCAACCATAATTAATTAAAAAGTACTTTAAATCAGCTAACATCTGGCTAAATCAAAGCTACAATTATGATAACACCCAAAGGACAAGCAATATGTTTATTGCAAAAGATTACCAAAATGAAGTAAATGTACTTCCTGATTTAACTGATCATGAATTTATGGCGCGTCAAATCTGGCAATTACGTCACGTATACATCAATGAGATAACCTCAATTAAAAATACGCACCATGAATTTGTTGCTTTTACGCAAAAATTTGCCGAAGAATTTGGGGCCACCGCTGAGTTACTAGGTAAAACCGCCAAAACGTTAACTGGAATGAGCCAAGATGATTACGCCGAAATTTACGAACAAGAAGAAATAATTTGCAAAACCCTGGAATTTCAAGATTCAATCTATTTATTAAAAAAAAACAAAGATATCATTAACTATGTATTGCGCAAGCATCCCTTGGTTAACCCCGCGACTAATAACTGCGTTGGAATCCTGATTAATACTAGCAAAGTCATGCCAGGTATCTTTCGCAAACTAATACTCAATAAATTTTTACCATTTAACAAAGCGCTTCCAACTATTAAAAGCAATGAACTATCCGAACACCAGCGCCAAATCGCCTTTTGCTTGCTAGTCGGGTTTCATAGCCGTAAAGAAATTGCTGCTTTGTTGTCAAATATGACCAACACCGAATATAGCGAAACACGAATTAAAAACTCACTACAAGCACTATATAATAAATTTGATTGTAATACACCTGGTCAATTACTCAATTTAATTTCGAGGGGACAAATTAATATGGAACTACCAGCAGAAATTTTAACTACGGGAAATTTCCCACTTGATCGGTTAGATGCAGAGAATAAAAAGCCCCCAAGTAAAACTAGTTAATAATTAATAACGGGGCTAGACAATCAAAGCGGATTATTTTCATGAGGGATGTGACTAGCATTATAAATTTCTATACAATTAAATAGCTTACAAAGATTAACCTTATGAGCTGTACATTGAACTACCACTATTATATTTTCTTATCGCGTAACTCACCACATCCAATTTGGATGGTATATTACTAATAAATAAGTGCTATTATTTAGGCATATACAGTGTTTTGCATTTTGCAAGGTTAAGTTTCATCATTTTGCAGGAGATAAAAATGAAAACAAAAAATATAGTCCATAAAATAATTAAATTAATTATTCCATTGTTAGCACTTAGTTTGGGTTTGAGTGCATGTAATGGCGGCAGCAGCAACGATATAAATAGTACTAGTTCAAGCATAAATACAACAAGCTCGACCATGGATTTCTCAGATCAAACACAACTCGTCAGTACGATGGCAGCAAGTAACTCATGCTTTAATGTCAGTTCATTCACCACCACACAAAATACTATTTGGCACGTTGGTGGCTCATTTACGGTTACTAATACCTGTAATACGGCTCAAAAAGTTAATGGATTACAGATTAACATGATGGCGAGTAATTCATCCTTGAAAAACTCTGCATTTCAATCATATGGTGCAACAGGATTTACTTTTCCAGCCCCATTATACTGGGCTGCCACAACAATGATCGCTACCAATTCGGAGTTAGTTAATAATAAAACCAGCTTACTATTAAGTGTCAATACCGATAATAGCGGTATGTTAAATCCTGGTGCTACGGCAATATTTTCATACGGCTATGTTGCTAGTGGTGTGGCAACTGGAGCAATTAGCTTTAATATTGCCTCGGTTACACCCACACCAAGCCCTACGCCTGTGCCGACTATAACACCTACGCCTGTGCCGACTATAACACCTACACCTGTTCCGACACCAAGTCCAACCGCAACTCCTGGAGCAACTTGTGACGGAATTGCAGCATGGAATGTAACCACAGCATATGCAACACCAAATAGTTTTGTAGTCTATAATAATACTAAGTATAAAAATAACTGGTGGACACAAGGCGCTAATCCATCAACTAATAGTGGACCAGCAGGTAGCGGTAAACCATGGACAAGTGTGGCTGACTGCTCAGCACCACAAATTCAAGGATCAATTGCTTTAAGTATCAACACCTCTGCACTAAAATCGGTATGCAATTCTAATGTTGTTTGTAATATTCCACTTATACTTAGTGGCCAAAATGGTAACTTCAGCGCAACTGTTGCGACGGTTAACAACAGTAATGCAGGAAATACTTTAAATATTAATCTAACAGGTCTAAATAGCGGTAGCTATAATTTAAGTGTGTCAAACAGCACACTCCCACCTCAAGTTACGTTTAGTGCAGCGGCTATAACGGTGATTGTAAATAGCACGGTTAATGCTAGCGCAACTTTTAGCGTAGTACCTGTTACAACTGGCATAATCAGCTATACCATAGCAAAACCTAGCGGTATCACTTTACTAAATAATAACTTTACAGTAAATTTACTTAATTCAAGTGGTGCTTCAGCAGGTAGTAATACGGCAGCATTTGGTCAGGCTACTAATTTTAGTAATATCACGGCTGGATCATATACGTTAACTAGCTATGGCTTGGCTGATGCAAGCAGAGGTGTTTACTATGCTCCATTAAACCAAGTAGTTAATGTCAGCGCTGGTGGCACAACTAATTTAGCTGGCATTAATTTAAGTAAAGTTGTCAGCGGCGTCGTACCAATTACATTAAAGATAACTGGTCTTGAAAGTGGTGACGTGGCAACGGTACAATTAACCGATAGCGCTAATTACACTTTTAATAGCTTTACGGCTGCTAATGGCAACACATCGTTAAATGTAATTAATGGTGATAACTTAATTTTTAATCTTCAACTAAGCTCGAAATATAACTTGGTTAATCCTGTTAGTATCACAGCCAGCAGCGGTAATATCGTAAATATAAGTGTAACTGCAGCTCCAGCCCCAGTCGGCAAAATTGTTGGCTATTATGAAACTTGGTTAGCCACCGCGACTTGGACTCCTGAAACCTATTCATTAGCTAAAATTCCAGCCTACGTGAATACAATTCCAATTGCTTTTGCCAAACCAGATGCGACTTATACTAGCGGCAGCTTTAAGGGGACTGGATTGGATTTCACCCCAGCATTTAGTCTAGTTAAATCTTCAGTGGGAATTGCACAAGGCAAAGGACAAAAAATACTCTTATCGGTTGGAGGAGCGACTTACCAAAACTTTAATAAAATAAATGTCCCCGCGTTAATTGGTATCGTAAGAGACTTAGGCTTGGATGGAATTGACCTTGATTTCGAGCCTTCAGGAGGTAATTGTTCAAATCTAAATACAGCTCAAATTTCTTGCTCAACTGACACTCAACTAATCAGCATCATTACTCAGTTACGTGCTGGGTTAGATACCATCCGTCCAAATATGACGTTGGCCGCCGCTGTCTGGTCTATTGGTGCTTACGGCACAGTCAATTATCCAACCACTAAATACGGACCAGTTGGAGCTAACTCTGGAATTTGGATCAATCCATTAAAACAAGTTGGTAACAAATTCACCGAGATCTATTTAATGTCATACGATGCTGGAGTTTATACACCAACTGGCACCGCATGTCCAGCTGGAACTGCGGCGTGTTATGATCCTTCAGCAGCGTTGTTAGCGTATAAATCAATCTTTAGCGGTCCAGTTTACCAAGGCATTGAAGTACCGCCAGAAGCCTGGGGAGGTAATATTTTAACTCCAGCCAAAGCCGTAACTCTAGCCACTACTGCCGCCAAAGCTGGTGCTGCAGGAACAATGCTTTGGGCACTTGAGGTTCAAGGAGCTGGTTATACCTCCAATAGCTTCTTACAACCAATTTGCTCACTATATAATCCAAATAGTCCAAATTTATGTAGCCAATTTATTCCACTAAACTAACGAATCTAACGTTTAAAATACAACACCAGACTAATTAGTCGATGTTAAATACCCACTCAATAATTACCAGTTAGTTTTCACTAGCTGGTAATTTCTTTGGAGTACGCCAGACATATCGCACATCTACCTCGGAATATTGTTCAATTGATATTTATATTCTATTGTAACTCATCTAGACAAGTGTTGACTATCTTGTCTAGATGAGTTATAATTGTGGCTGATTGATTTTAAGTTTAGACTTCTAGCTGCTCATTTTAATGGAGAATATAACATGACTAGCACCTCTTCAATTCGCAACGAATCTCTCGAGCAAATCCTCGCTGGGGTTGGTGGCAAAAATAACATTAAATTAGTTACACACTGTATTACACGTTTGCGCTTTGTCTTGCATGATGAATCGCTAATTAATAAAACCGCAATCGAAGGATTAGATTTTGTCAAAGGTACTTTTGTTACTAATGGACAATTTCAAATTATTATCGGGCAGGGTAAAGTTGATAGTGTCCACGATGCTTTAATTGCCTATGCGGGTTTAAATCAAGGCACCAAAAATGATGCGGCTACGGCGGCTGAGCAAAAAATGAACTGGATTCAACGCATGGTAAAAATGTTGGCGGATATTTTTATACCGCTATTGCCTGCCATTGTAACTGCGGGTTTGTTGATGGGGTTAAATAATTTATTAACCGAAAAGATTTTTGCCAATCATCAATCGATTGTGGATATGCTCCCGCATTTTGCACCGATTGCCAGCATCATTCAACTGATTGCGAGTACCGCATTTGTGTTTTTGCCAGGCTTAGTTGGCTGGTCGGCGGTGAAAAAATTTGGGGGTAATCCATTATTAGGAATTGTTTTAGGATTAATGCTAATTCATCCTGATTTACTGAATGCGTGGGGTTATGCTGCGGCTAAATTAAAAGGCGATATTCCAGCGTGGCATCTCTTTGGTTTAACCATTGAGAAAGTCGGTTATCAAGGGCAAGTTTTACCGGTTTTAGTTGCGGCATTTGTGATGGTTAAAATTGAAGCATGGTTAAATAAACGGATTCCAGATGCGTTTAAATTATTGGTGGTGGCACCAATTACGTTGCTAGTTACAGGATTTCTAGCTTTTATCGTCATTGGTCCAATTACCTTTGCGATTGCCAATGGTTTAACTTTTGGTCTGGTGTTTATTTTCACTAAATTTGCCTTAGTTGGTGGTTTAGTTTTTGGTGCCTTGTATGCGCCGATTGTGATTACGGGGATGCATCAATCTTTCCTCGCAATTGATTTTCAGCTAATTGCTAGTACTGGCGGCGCATTGATTTGGCCGATGGTGGCATTATCGAATATTGCGCAAGGTTCGGCAACGCTGGCGATGATGATTTTAGCTCGCGATGAAAAAATCAAAGGCTTAGCCTTAACTTCAGCCATTTCGGCCTATCTTGGAATTACCGAACCTGCCATGTTTGGGGTTAATTTACGCTTTAAAATTCCGTTCTTTTGTGCGATTGTTGGTTCAGCCCTAGGGTCGGCACTCATTGCGATTAACCATGTGACTGCCTCCGCAATTGGAGTTGGTGGCTTACCTGCATTTCTGACGATTTTCCCACAATATTGGTTAGTTTATTTTATGGCGATGGGCATCGTTATCATTGTGCCATTTTTATTAACCTTAGCTTTTGCAAAAAAAATTAATTGGGCGGGGAATTAAGATGACACAACAATGGTGGAAACAAGCCGTAGTTTACCAAATTTATCCCAAAAGTTTCATGGATAGCGATGGTGATGGTTATGGTGATATTAATGGAATTATTAGTAAATTAGATTATTTAAGTGATTTGGGTGTGGATGTTTTATGGTTAACCCCGATTTATCCGTCACCCGAAAAAGATAATGGCTATGATATTAGCGATTATTATGCGATTAATCCGCGTTATGGCACGCTAGAGCAATTTAAACAACTTTTAGCGCAAGTTCATCAGCGCAATATGAAATTAATTATGGATATCGTGGTTAATCATACTTCTACCGAGCATGAGTGGTTTAAACAGGCGATGAGTAGCGTGGATAATCCTTATCATGACTTTTATATTTGGCGCGATGGCTCGCCTGAAACTCCGCCAAATAATTGGCTGTCTAAATTTGCTGGTTCAGCGTGGCAGTATTGTGCAGGCGTTGGCAAATATTATCTACATTTATTTGATGTGACTCAAGCCGATCTAAATTGGGAGAATCCTATTTTACGCCAAGAAATTTATCGCATGATGCGCTATTGGCTTGAACTGGGGGTGGATGGTTTTCGTTTGGATGTAATCAATTTAATTTCTAAACAGCAAAGTTTTGCTGATGATACTTTATTAACTCCAACTGCGGATGGGCGTAAATTTTATACCGATGGTCCACGTATTCATGAGTATTTGCATGAAATGAATCATGAAGTGTTTGCCTTACGTGACGGTCTGTTAACGGTTGGTGAAATGTCTTCAACTACGCTAGAAAGTTGTGTACTGTATACCAATCCTGCGTGTAAAGAATTAGATATGGTGTTTAATTTTCATCATTTAAAAGTTGATTATGTTGGTGGAGAAAAATGGAGCTTAGGACGCTTTGATTTTATTCAGCTCAAGCAACTTTTTAATACGTGGCAATCTGGCATGCAAGCTGGCGGTGGTTGGAATGCGTTATTCTGGTCAAATCATGATCAGCCACGGGCTTTATCGCGTTTTGGTGATCCGATCAATTACCCCTATCAATCAGCGAGTATGTTAGCCACGGCAATTCAATTGATGCAAGGCACACCCTATATTTATCAAGGCGAAGAAATTGGTATGACCAACCCAGGATTTACGCACTTGGAACAATATCGTGATGTTGAGGCTTTGAATGCGGCACGCTTATTGGCGGAGCGTGGGCATAGCGAAGCTGAGATTTTAGCTATTTTACAGGCGAAATCACGCGATAATGCACGCACTCCAATGCAATGGGATGATTCGTTACATGCTGGATTTACCACTGCTACGCCATGGATTGAGGTGGCCGCCAATTATCCAGAACTTAATGCCAAGCAGGTAATTAGCCGCGATAATTCAATTTATCAGCACTATCGTAAATTAAGTCAATTGCGTAAATCTTCGGCGGCAATTGTTGCTGGTGAATATCAAATTTATTTTGCCGATGATCCACAATTATATGTTTATACGCGCAGCTTAGTGAATGAGGTAATTTTGGTGGTTAATAATTTCTATGGAGAAAATTGTACTTTCATTCTTCCTGAAGCTTTGCAAACCTATTCTGGAGTAGAATGTTTGTTGAATAATTATCCTGAGTTACCAGAGAATTGGCGACAATTTACGCTACGTCCTTATCAATCAGTGGTGCTATGTTTACGCTGATTCATGGTTAAATAATACCAATTGAAAAATATTCAGAGGTAAATTATACTAATGGTTTAAATAAAAAGATTATGATCTAGGACTCGTTTCTGGCAAGTCCATTTCATTTACCTGACGATTTCAAAACTTAGTTGAATTACCTCGTACTCGATATATATGTTATATACTGGGTTAAACGGACAATGAAAAATTTAATAATAAAGGTCATAACCATAGATGAAATCATTTAAAATTATTACAGCCGCGCTGCTGGTTGTGTTACAGGCGTATTCTTATGCTTCTGATAATCAAGAAATCGATAAATTGGCTAAAGCTTTTATGCAGCAAAATCATGTCAAAGGTTTATCAATTGCAACCGTTAATAAAAATGGAGTTATTCAAACGTTTAATTATGGTTATGCCAATGAGCAAACCAAAACACCAACTAGCAATAAGACTATTTATCGAATTGCCTCTTTTTCAAAAACCTATACAGCGATCTTAGCCGCAGTTGCTAGTGTAGAGGGCAAGTTAAATTTAGATGGCGCATTTAATCAGTATATTCCAGAATTAGCCAGCAATGTAAAATTAAATAAAATTACATCAAACATGTTGTTGGCGCACGTTTCATCGTTTCCTTTTGATTTTAAGCCAACTCCACGAAATTACTCTGAAGTTATTCGGGATTTAAATAAATATACACCCGCATATGCACCAGCTAGTCAATATGGTTATTCAAATGCAGGAATCGGTACAATGGGTTATGTTTTGCAAGGCGCTTATGCTGAGAGTTATGAGGCGCTTTTGGCAAATAAAGTTGCTAAACCGTTAAATCTACAATCCACCTATTTACATTTACCACAAGACAAAGAAAGCGATGTAGCCCTGGGTCATGAGCAAAATAATAAGCTTCGCCCGTATGACCGAGATATTGATATTTGGTTTGCTGCGGCTTCACTAAAATCGAACATTGCTGATATGGCTAAGTTTCTAAATGCTCAAATTAACTATAATAAACTTAAAGATCCGATTTTGAGCCAAGCGATATTAAGTGTGCATCAAAATAAATATTGTCTAATTGGTAATGTCGCATGTGAGCAACTCGGTTGGCAGGCTCATACCTTAGTAGGTTTAAATAATTCAATCGGTGACACCTTTGCAGGAGTGGATCAGGCTGGAAACTTAACCTTTGCTTTGCAACGGATAGTTAATAACCCAACCTTCCCAAAGAATAAAATCTTTATTGATAAATCTTGTGGCGGTTATGGAATGTCTGGTTATATGGCATATCTTCCCGAACAAAAAGTCGGTGTAGTGATTTTATTAAATAAATCAGTTGGAAGTCAGAGAATTAAACTTGGACGTGATATTTTAAAACGTCTTAATTAAAAAAATTATTATGATTGAGCTAAGTTAAGCGCCCAACTTAAGTTGTGAACATTTAATTTAATCTCACAGCTATCCAAAATTATACTGATTAACAATTTGCTCACTGCTTTTTATAGATTAATAGTTAAATTAATTAATTAATTTATAATTTGAAAATCCAAAGTTTGTACTAATCTCACTAAACGAATGATTTACGCGTTAATTTAAATTAATATTATTGCTCCACGCTAGTTGATAACTGGTAAAATCCCTATCTTCATAAGTAATTTAACAGAATAAAAAATATGCGTAATTGGTCATTTTTAACGATAATCGTGGCTCTTGCTGGCTGCAGTTGGCTGTCTAGTCCAACACTACCGACGGTTGCAACGCCGCAGCGGTTTAACTCTGATGGTGCAGAATATACGCAGATTGAAAGTTTGCCGTATTTAGCCTGGTGGCAACAATTTAAAGACCCGCAATTGGATGCTCTAATTGAAAGTAGCTTAAACAGTAACTTAGATGTCAAAGTTGCGTTAAGTAATTTAGAACAGGCTCAAGGGCAATTGCGTCAAGTGCAACTAAGTTGGATTCCATTCGTTAATTTGTATGGCGGCTTCTCTAGCAATCCAGGATTTGGTGCACCAGGAACTTTTTATGGTATTTGGCCACAATATACCTTGAATATTGCGCAACTAATTAAGCAACAGGAATTGGCTAACTATAATCTTGAGCTGGTGCGTGCGATGGTCGATGGTGTGCGCTTAACGTTGATTGGTCAAGTTAGCTCAGGTTACTTTACCTTAATCGCGCAACAAGAACAGTTGCGTCTGCTAAATCAATTGAACGCAGATTTAACTGCTTTAATTAGCTTACGCACCCAAGAAATTAAAATAGGGATTAAAGATACCATTTTTCTTGCAGAATTGATTTCGCAGCAAAAGTTAGTGCATGGTCAATTAGCAATTGCGGAACATAATATCTTATTAAGTCAAAACTCACTGCGTTATTTATTGAATCAAAATCCAGGTCAAATTAAAACTACCAATAATTTTGCCCAGTTGAATTTTGCACGTTTCAAACCGGGTGAATTACCTGCGAATGTGTTACAAAATCGCCCAGATTTAAAGATTGCTGAGTATTCACTCAAAGCAGCGCATACTAATGTTGGAGTTGCATACGCGAGCTTATTTCCTGCTGTGCAATTAGATGGTTTTTTTGGTGGCGCGAGTGCAAGTAATTCATTTGCAAC
The DNA here is from genome assembly GCA_019744945.1 of Burkholderiales bacterium. Taxonomy (GTDB): domain Bacteria; phylum Pseudomonadota; class Gammaproteobacteria; order Burkholderiales; family UBA11063; genus Aquella. Next base: position 3,643 of record JAIETT010000106.1, on the reverse strand, counting down.
GCCAGCTACCTACGCCCCATTTCAAGATGAGTATGTTAACTGGGGAATTAATCCGAGCACCTTTGGTAAGATTGAAGCGGGTAAGGGGGCTTATCAAGCTCAAGTTTATAAATACATCCAAACGGTGCGCAAAATTCTCCAAGATGTTGACAATGCTTTTTCGGCTAATCGCCAATACAGCCGTAATTATCAGGATACTCAATTGGCTTGGCAAGATTTAGCCAATAAATATCAATTGCAGCAAGGTTTATATAAAATTGGCACACTTTCTTATCCACAATTATTGGAAAGCAAAATTATATTAGATAATCTTATTTTGTCGGTGAATCAGGCGCGTTTACAGCAAGCAATTAGTCTTGTTAATTTATACCAAGATTTAGCTGGTGGCTATAAATACCACCAAAGCGAATCAACTTCTCAACTTACTTCGGATTAATTCAATGAAACTCTTTTCTTTACGTTATGTTAAGCGCCAGATAACTTTTGCCAACAGTGTGATTTTTGTTGGTGCGATTACCGCCTTGTTGTATATTTTTTCGTATTGTTTTCCAGTTACCGATAATGCATTTGTAGCGAATAATATTCGTCCAGTCGCGGCATTAGTTAAGGGCTATGTTACCAATGTTTATGTTAAAAATGGTGATTATGTTAAAAAGGGGCAGAAGTTATTTAGTGTGTTCGATAAGCCTTATTTATATGCAGTTGAGCAGGATGCAGCTAATTTAGCTGCGGCTAAATCAAAGCTAATTTCGTTGCAAAAAACCTTGGAGCGTGATCAACAAGTTAGTAAAAATCTACAAGATACCTATACGCGGCTGGAGCAAGATGATGATAAATATCAACAAGCCTATAAAATTAATGCGGTGTCATTGATGACTTTTCAAAATTCACAGCAAGAAACCAAGGCTGCTGCGGCGAGTTTAGCCGCAAGTAAAAAGCAAATTGAAATTGATCAAGCTAATTTAACCACTCAAGCTCACGAAATTCTGGCTTTGAACGCAAAACTAAAAAACGCTCAAGTTGACTTGGATTTGACGCATGTGTATGCCGAAAATGATGGGGTTATTCAGAATTTTTATTTAAGTTTAGGCACGCCTGTCAATGTTAATCAGCCGCTGTTTTCTTTTGTTGATAGTGATGAGATTTATTTTCAAGCTAATTTTAATGAAACTGACCTACGCAATGTGCATAAGGGGTCTAAAGTTTTAATTTTTCCGCGCACCTACCTGGGGCAAAAGATGTTTCATGGAGTGGTAGTCTCGGATTACTGGGGTGCGAATCGTCAATTAACCGATACTCGTTCGCAAATGCAAATGGTGGTGAATGAAAATCAGTGGGTGCTATTGCCGCAACGTTTGCCCGTACAAATTAAGGTGACAGACTTAGATCCTAAATATCCATTACGTGTTGGCACCAGTGCTTATGTATATATTAAAAGCGAGTGAGTTTAATTTTAAATGATTAAATTTAAACTTCAAAATTGGTTAGAGCGCGTTGATCCATATTATACGCAACGAATTATTTTGCGTAAAGGTTTGTATCTGGCAGTCTGGTTAACGGCGATTAATTGGCTTGCCAAGCCAGATGTTTTTGCAGCTTATGCAGCAACACCGATGCTGCTAGCAGGTATTTATGAATCACCAAGCTTTGTTAGCTTTCGCGAAAAAGAACAAGCGTTAGTATTTGCTTTTATTGCTGGCGGAATTGGTTGCGTTACGTTTTATTTATTATTTCCATTTAAATTTACCCTCATGTTTTTTGCCTTAGCTCATTTTGCAACGCTCTATTTTGTCTGTGATCGCTATTATCCCAAATTTAAACCCTTTATTTTGCAAACTATCGTGGTTAGCGCGCTAAATATGGCAACGCTACCTGCGGGGAATTTACAAATTGCGATTGACATGTTTTTTTGTGTAATGCTAGGTTTGTTTGTTACTTTTTTAGCCTTTAAAGTTCACCCAAATTTGTATGCACGGGTTTGGCAGCGTGGCTTTACCCACTATTTGTCTTGTGTCGATGCAGAAATTGGACATGCGATTAATAAATTAGATACACATACCTTTGCGGAAGGCGCACGGCATCTCAATATTATTCGCGCCTATCGCCGTCTATTGCCACATAAGGTTCTACGGAATGCCACCAGAGCTACAACGTGTATTCGTAATATTCAATTTGCCTTAAATCATATTTATCTAAAAGATAAAGATGTACAGTTTTGGTCTGAGTTTAAAAATCAGTTAGCTGAATTTCATTTGGCTGTTTCGAAGCAAACACCATGTTTGGTACTTGCGATAAATAATCATGCACCAGAATTTACCCAAGATTATGTGATTAATAATTTGAATAAGTCGATCCTTAATTGGAATAAAATATGCGCTTTAGTTTAAAACAAAAATTATCTTATGCGCGCTTTGGACAAATTTCATTTGTGTTTGTTGTCGGTTTAGGTATGTATTTGTTCACCACAATTCCACACAATTGGTGGATATTTCTCACCGTAATGATGATGACTGCGGCAATGGAACCAGGGCTAATTGTTAAAAAATCGATTAATCGTGGTAAGGGTACCCTTATTGGTATCATCTTATTCTTACCTTTAATTTATCTCATGCATTTGAATTATAGAGTAATTCCTTTTGTTTTTATCTTACTTGGGCTGGGTATTTCGTTGCCCAATGCACGGCGCTATGATATCAGTGTGGTATTTATGACGATGATGGTATTTACTTTGACCGCTTACACTTTTACAACTCCATTGCTCGAGGGACCTTTTGAGATGACGCTCAATCGTGGCGTGTGTACGGTGATTGGAATTATTATTTGTTTGTCGGGTGATTATTTTCTGTTTGGTCGCTTTAATTATTCGCGTAAAGTGTATTTTTTATTACAGCATGAAGTCTGTCGCATGCTGGAGAGTAAGCTGAATAAAATTTGTAGTGCACGTGAGAGTGGGTTAAATACTTTATTATTAGTTGAAGATTTACGCGATAGTTTTAACCAGAGTTATTCTAGTATTGCGACTAGTGCCGAGAGCATTCGCAGTAGTTTGACTAATAGTAAAATTACTAAAACCAAGGTGGTTGCATTTGAGCTAATTTTATGGCAGTTGCGTAAGGTGGTTTTTGGGGTTTATTATGCCGAATGTGTTTTGAAAGACCCAATTAGTTCCGCGGAACATCAGCAACGCTTTAAATTGTTGATGATGCATGCTCGGCAGAACATGATTTCACTGCGTGATTAAGCTACACTTTTAGTTAAAGGTTAATTTTAGGAATGTTTTTAGTTTTAGTGAAATAAATTTTGGCTTAAAGTTGGAGTCGTGTTTGCTGAGTTGAAATGGTTATTTTAAATTAAATTAGGTGGTTATACTTGTTTTTGGCTAATAAGCCCTGAGGCTAGACTGATGGTAGTTGCCGTACAGATAAATAATAGTTGATAAAATTACTCTGATATTGTAGAATAACGTAATCAAGAATATAATTAAAAAAATAGATGTTATATAATTGACAGTTTTAGTGGGTTAACTGTACAATATCTCCATTAAACATTTTGTGGATATATTATAAATGAAATTAACAACTAAAGGTAAATTTGCGGTAACCGCATTATTAGATATCGCTATCTACAGTGAAGATAACAAGAA
>JAIETT010000132.1 GCA_019744945.1 Burkholderiales bacterium | reverse complement strand
GCATCTTTATTAAATGGATTATTACTAACCAATGTATCATCAACCGCATTAAAGTTAACCATATTATAACTAGTTGGATCGTTTAAATAATCCGCATATGCACCTGATAAATCTTGTGCTAATTTTAAACTATCTTCGGTAGCCAAATACTTTTCTATGACTGTAATTTTTCTAGTAATCTCTAGTTCATCATCAGGATTTTGAACATTAGTCAGCGAATCATATAATTGTTGTTTTAGTGCTAAATTAAGCTCTATATTTGGAAAAATTTCTCGTAAAGCATTTCTTTGCTCATTTATCGAATTATTAAGATTGTTAATCGTATTAGGTAATTCAGTCAAAATTGATTTCACACCATAGCCATTAAATCCGATTACATCAACATGTTTTAAGAGCGCTAATAGCTTATTATCCGACTCACCCAACGAATGTCCAGTAAGGTTTGTAATTTTTGAATCGGCGTGTGTAAAATTAAAATCATCAAAAAACTTACTCGCAACGCCAACCTGAGTTTGGACTTTACTCCGTACCATTTGAGCATCAGAATGTAAATCATTTAGATCGGTAATCTCGGTTCCACGACTGACTAAAGTAACCTCATGGGTTGTTTTATTTTGAACTACTACGCCGTAATAACCTGTGGCTAGATCATCTTTTACTGCAAGAACTGTATAATTTGACATTTCATTTTTGTTTTTACCTGTCATTGGTTTACCAACAGTCTGAAATTCATAAACGTTTTTAGCTAAGGTTTCCATATCTGAATAATTGGCTAGTAAGTTTTTCATAATTACTTCCTTCAAAATTAATTAATAGTACCTTGATATGATTGATAAATATTACTTTGTAAATTATATGTGTCGATAGACAATAAATCCGCTGTTCCAACCCTTACATACAAACAATTATTTTTCTTACATGCAGCTCCAGAATTAAGCATAATAACATCATCGGGACTGAATTTAGCTTTAACGTAGTTCCAGTCATATCCATTTAATGATGTACGTAATTCATCTGAGCCAAACATAATATAAAAAGAATTATCTACAAGAATGGAATTAAATGATAAATCTATATAATTACCTTCTAATTTGGGGCTTTGTTGCCAGATGCCTAATTTATCTTCTAATACAAAGGTGGTATTTTTGGCAACACCCACAAAACGATCACTACCTCGTGTAATTCTCACAATTGGTTCGGGCATAACTTGATAGCTCCAGCGTTGTTTAAGTACATCATAGGTGTAAATTAAGCCCTCGGTTTTACCATCATGTAGCCATTTACTTGAAGTTATGATTTTATTATCCCCGATGGCAATTCCGTTATAAACCTTTTCAAAATTATTTGGGTTGGATTCCGTCGGATAGGGTAAAGATTCTCGCAGCCAATTATTACCATCGTTGGATGAATAAATCCCGCCATCTCCAGAGACGTATAATTTATTCTCTCTGGTTTCAACGACCGCACCATGAGCATTAAATAAACTACCTTGACTTCTTCTTAGCAAACCATTTGGAATCACATACTCCCAGTTATTATCGCAAGCTTTAGAAACTAAAATAGATGCCATTGCACCAATTAAATAACACTGATGGTTAAACTCAATAAAAACTCCATGCATTGACTTAGCAAAACTCTCGTCACGATTACCCCAAGAAAAATCAACAGAGTTTTTATCCCATTCCTTACCATCTGCTGAACTGAAAATCACCAACTTATTTTGATCCAGCCATGCTTTGTTATCTTGTCCGTAAACCACAAACTTATTTCTTAAATAGCCCATCTGCATCAATGAATATTTATTGGTGTTATGACCAAAGCTATCAAATGCCATACCAAATAGCACCAGAAACATTGGGAAAAAAAGCACACTACCAAGAGCAACCGCCGCAGCGATGACAAAAATTACTATTTTTTTACTCATCAAGGATGGTTTTGCTTCGTTCGATGTAAGTTTTTTATTAAACTCTACATTTTTGAATTGATTATGGTCATCAGGTTTCATGGCATTTCTACTTTCAATAGAGGATGATTTAACATTACATCTAATAGCGCACCAAACTAATAAATTATTATAGCATCAATAATTTATTTTGCAGCGCACTAAAGAGCAAAATAGAACAATATTAAGTTAATTTATTTATAGTTATGTTGCATTTTAGCATTTAACCAGAATTATTTAGGATTTACGAGGATATTTATTTGAAATAATTAGCTAATTTACGCTACCTTTATTTAGGGGTGCTTCATCACAAAAAAACCAGTGCTTCTACATCCACCAATACAAATTAATAAAACCATCAAACAGCGCTTATACTATAATACTAGTTCTTCAAAAAGCAAACTACAACATAATCATTCACACAAGGTTATAACTACGACAATGGATAATACAATTTTACTAATTGATGGATCATCATTTATTTTTCGGGCATTTTATGCGATTCGTGAACTTAGTGCGCCCAATGGCATGCCAACTAATGCGATTTATGGTGTGGTTAATATGCTCAAACAATTGGAAAAAAGATATGCAACTCAGCATTGGGTCTGTGTATTTGATGCCAAAGGCAAAACTTTCCGTGATGAGATTTATCCCGAATATAAAGCCAATCGCCGCAAAACACCCGAAGAACTAGTGGTGCAGTTTAAATATATCCATGAAATTGTCGCAGATTTAGGTATTCCCGTAATAATTCAGGAAGGTGTCGAAGCCGATGATGTAATTGCAACTATTGCTAAAAAATATGCCTCCCTCAATTACAAGATTGTTATTGCAACTGGGGATAAAGATTTTGCCCAAGTAGTCAATGAAAAAGTTAGTCTCGTTAATACCATGAATAATGAAACCTTGGATGTAGCGGGGGTTGAAACTAAATTTGGCGTCAAGCCAGAGCAAATAATTGATTATTTATCGCTAGTTGGTGATTCGGCGGATAATGTTCCTGGCGTGCACAAATGTGGTCCCAAAACCGCGCAAAAATGGCTACAAGAATATGGTTCAATTGCTAATTTAGTTCTAAATCAAGATAAATTAAGTGGCGTAGTTGGGGCGAATTTTCGCGCGGCAATCGATTGGCTGCCTACTGCGCAACGATTAATTACCATTGATGAACAGGTTCAAATTAACGAAACTGACATTAACCAAATTGAGAATTTACAACTAAAGCCTGCCAATTTAGTTAAATTAGTTGCTATCTATCGTGAACTAAATTTCCGCAGTTGGTTACGCGAAGCCGAAGCCAAGCTCCAAGTGTTAAACATTGATAAAATAGAAGTAACACCACCAGCAACAATCACTCAGCAATCAGCCAATAGTGATTTTGGGACTGATTTATTTAGTTTTCAAGAAGCAGATGCACTACCTACGGCTCAGCCAAGTCAGGCGCAATTACAGATATTACAATCCGCTCACGAACTCGAATCGGTTATTGCACAATTAATCAGCAATCCACATGAAAGTGCCTTTCATATAATTCTTGATGATTATAGCGACTCACAATCCACGATCAGTATGGTGGTAATTGCAACCAAGCAAATTATCTATCTAATTCAACTAAATACCACCAATAGCCAAGAATTAATCTTTAGCGAAGATCACGAAACTACGCAAAAATTTGCTCTTTTAACTAAATACTGGCACAGCAGCTGTCCAAAAATTAGCTATAACGTTAAACAACAGTTGTATATTTTGGCGCGGCATGCAATCACGCCACAGGGAATTTGCGGCGATTTAGCCTTAGCCAGTTATTTGCAAAACTCGAGCCAAAACCAAAAATTAGCTGCAATCTTGCAACGCTTTAATCCCGAGAGTAATTTAGATCAGGAGATAATTTTAGGCAAAGGCGCTAAACGTAATTCATTTACCAGTCTTGCAGCAGAACAACAAATTGATTTTGCCCAGCAAATTGGTCAACAAATTTTAAGTGCACATCAACAATTAGTCGCACGCATGAGCCCTGAAGAACTGAAGCTCTATCGTGAAGTTGAATTACCTTTAAGTGAACTACTCTATCGCTTGGAAAAAGCTGGGATGCTAATTGATTCGGCAAAATTACGTGAAATTGCCCAAGAAATGCATACTAGATTACTCGAGTTAACCGAGCAAATTTACCTCCTCGCCGAAACTCCATTTAATGTAAATTCACCAAAACAGCTCCAAGACATCTTGTTTACACAGCTTAAATTACCCACGACAGGAATTAAGAAAAACATTAGCGGTTATTCTACCGACGAAGAATCGTTGAATATCTTAGTTGAAGCAGGTTATCCAATTGCCGAATTATTACTCGAATATCGCTATCTGAGTAAATTATTGAATACCTATATCGATAAATTACCTAGTTATGCCGATTTGGATGGCTTGGTGCATACCTCATTAGAACAAACGGTCGTTACCTCAGGACGTTTATCTTCCAAAGATCCCAATTTACAAAATATTCCCGTGCGTAGTCATTATGGTCAATTAATCCGTGAATGTTTTATTGCTAAACCCAATCATAAATTGATTTGCGCCGATTATTCGCAGATTGAATTAAGAATTCTTGCGCATATTAGCAATGATAGCAATCTGATTAATGCCTTCAAAAGTGGCGCAGACATTCATTTGGCAACCGCCGCACAAATCTTTAATAAACCTCAAGCCGAAGTAACTAAAGATGAACGGCGCTATGCTAAATCAATTAACTTTGGCCTAATTTATGGAAAATCGGTGTTTGGTCTCGCCAAAGAGTTGAAAATTGAGCGTGCAGCAGCGAAACTCTATATTGATAATTATTTTGCCCAATATCCACGCGTTAAAGACTATATGGAAGATATCAAACATCAGGCACACGCGGATGAATATGTCAGCACGATTTACGGGCGGAAAATTTATTTACCCAATATTAATTCCAAAAATAACATTCTACGTCAGGCCGAAGAACGCTTGGCTCTAAATGCGCCAATGCAAGGCAGTGCTGCCGATATTATAAAAATCGCCATGTTGCATGTGGATAAATGGCTGAAAGAACAGCAACTTAAAAGTGAAATGATTTTACAAGTACACGATGAATTAATTTTTCAAGTTGCAGATGATGAAGTTGAGTTGATTTTGGCGAATTTAGAACGCTTGATGACCGAAACCATCAGCTTAAATGTACCGTTATTAGTTGAAGTAAAAGCTGCCCAGAATTGGGGTGCGGCACATTAGATATAAAAAAGCGCCACTGAATTTAAATCTCAAGTGGCGCCAATCATTTATACAATTTAACTTAATTACGGCGCATCAAGATAAATAATTGCATTGAATCCATGAGTCGTGTTTATTTGATTAATGCGCCAATCTACACCGTCACTGGAATTGGCAATCAAACCGTGGCTGCCAACAATCCAAAATTTTTGATTGGCAAAAATCATTGAATGAATGCTGGTAGTAGGTGGTAAATTAGTACGCAACACATGCCAATTGACACCATCTCGAGAACTAACTACGCTAGCATTTGCCCCTGCCGCTAAGTATTTATCATTGCCATAACTAACCGTGTATAACCACTTCTTAGTCGCAGAAGCATGAGCTTCCCAGCTATGTCCATCCATTGAGCTAAGCAGCGTGCCACTTGAACCAACCGCAATAAAACGCTGATTAATAAAACGCACACTACTTAACCATTCCTCAGTTGGCGAACTCTCGGCAACCCAGGTATTTCCATCATCCCGAGAAGCCAGAATTACCCCATCAGCACCACTTGCGACCAAGGTTTGCTTGCCATAACTCACACTGCTTAACCAAGCCCGAGTTGGCACAGTTTTGCGTTGCCAATTTTTTAGCGTTGGCGAGCCAACTACCATTCCACCCATCCCAACTGCAATATATTGCGCTTTGGCATAGGTAATATCGTATAACCACACACGATGATCTTTCATTAGCACTGGGTTCCAATTAACACCATCGCTAGAATCAGAAATCGCACCCGACATTCCAACCGCAATAATTTTATTATTACTCAAACTTAGGCTATTCCAAATTTCACTTTCAGCAGGTTTAATCGCAACCCAAGAATTGCCATCGGTGGAAATTTGAAAAAAACCATTATCTTCCGCAACTACATATTTGTTAGTTGCCACAGGAGTAATTGGTGCTTTATTCATCCACGAGCATGAGGATAATAAAAGCGCGAGAATAATCCCCGCACTTAATTTAACTCGTAGCGACGCTAAATTTAACATTATTAAGCATGATCCAAATAGCGTTCAGCATCTAGAGCCGCCATACAACCTGAAGCAGCTGAAGTAATTGCTTGTTTATAAATCATATCTTGAACATCGCCTGCCGCAAAAATACCTTCAACTGATGTTTGCGTAGCAAAACCAGTGCGCCCAGCATTAGTAATGATATAGCCATGATCCAACGCCAATTTACCCTCAAAAATATCAGTATTCGGTTTATGTCCAATCGCAATAAACACTCCGCTTAAAGCAACATCTTCACTGGAACCATCATTAAATTTCAAGCGCATACCATTAACACCTTTAGCATCACCTAAAATTTCATCTAAATTAGCATTTAATTTAAGTTCAATTTTACCGCTGGCTACTTTATCCATTAAGCGTTCAATCAGAATCTTTTCAGATTTAAAGCTATCCCGACGATGTACCAAAATTACTTTTGAACAAATATTGGCTAGATATAAAGCTTCTTCAACCGCCGTATTTCCACCACCAATTACCGCTACTTCTTGGTTTTTATAGAAAAATCCATCACAGGTTGCACAACCCGAAACGCCACGACCCATAAATTTTTGTTCAGAGTCTAAGCCTAAATATTTAGCCGAAGCACCAGTTGCAACAATCAAAGCATCACAAGTATATTCACCCATATCACCAATTAATTTAAATGGTTTTTCGGCAATTTCCACGGTATGAATTTGATCAAATAAAACTTCAGTCCCAAATTTAGTTGCATGATCTAAAAAACGTTGCATTAATTCAGGGCCTTGCACTTCACCATTAATTTCAGCAGGCCAATTTTCAACTTCAGTGGTAGTCATTAATTGTCCACCTTGTTGCATTCCAGTAATAATCACCGGCTTTAAATTAGCCCGCGCAGCATAAATTGCCGCCGTATAACCAGCAGGACCTGAACCCAAAATAATTAGTTGATGATGAATAGTCATAATTTATTCCTTCTCTGGCAAAGTAACATTAATTTCTAATAATTCCAAGTTATCACGTTTCTCTAGATTAACCGTTAACGCATTTTGATCAACTTGAATATATTTTGCGATTACCGCCAACAATTCACGTTGCAACTCTGGTAACCAGCTTGGCGCAAAATTTTTCCCGTCTCCAGTTAAACTTGCGCGCTCATGCGCTAAAATAATTTGTAAGCGCTCTTTAGCAACCGATGCAGTCGCTTTCTTTTTTCCAAATAAGATATCAAGCAAAGACATTCTATTTACCTCCAAACATGCGTTTTAAGAAGCCTTTCTTTTCGGCAACTATAAAACGCATCGGTTTATCTTCACCAAGAAATCTAGCCACAATATCAGCATACGCCGCAGCAACATCGGTACCAACCAAATTAATCACTGGTGTACCAGTATTGGAAGCTTGTAACACATCTTGCGATTCTGGTGTAACACCCAGTACAGGAATGCGTAAAATATCTTGAATATCTTCAATTGAAAGCATTTCACCACTTTCAACGCGCTCTGGATTATAACGAGTAATAATCATATGTTCTTTAATTTTTTCACGTCCCTCAACCGCACGTTGCGATTTTGAGGCTAAAATACCTAAAATACGATCTGAATCACGCACCGATGATACTTCTGGATTGGTTACAATTAAGGCTTCATCGGCAAAATACAATGCCATGAATGCGCCTTTTTCAATTCCAGCTGGAGAGTCACAAACCACGTAATCAAAGGTTTTCTTTAATTCGTCAATAATTCGTCCCACATTTTCTTCACTTAAAGCATCTTTGTCTTTAGTTTGCGAAGCGGCTAAAATATATAAATTATCACAGTTTTTATCTTTGATTAATGCTTGATGCAAAGTGGCTTCGCCACAAATCACATTCACAAAATCATAAACTACTCTACGTTCACAACCCATGATTAAATCTAAATTGCGTAAACCGATATCAAAATCAATTACGACAGTTTTAAATCCACGATTAGCTAACCCGGTTGCAAAGCTTGCCGAGGTAGTTGTTTTACCCACGCCGCCTTTACCAGAGGTTACCACAATAACTTTAGCTTCCTTAGCCATATTTGCTCCTACTATAGTATGTTTTAATTGCATTTGTCCACGTATTTTTTGTTTCATTATTTTATGTTGTTACCCTTATATTTAAATGGCGAGCGGCATAATATTTAAACGCTCTTTATCATCTAAAAAAACTTGTACGGCTTTATTATGTAAACTATCAGGTAATTTATTTTCAATTACGCGATAAACCCCCGCAATCGAAATTAATTCAGCATTAAATCGCCCAATAAATATTTTAGCTTTTTTATTGCCACCATTACCCGCAATTACCCGCCCACGGCAATCACCATAAATATGAATATTGCCTGTCGCGATAATTTCGGCATTGTGCGAAACCAAACTGGTTACAATCACATCGCCATCATTTTTTACCATGATTCCACTCCGCACAGGTTCATCAATCAATAACGTCTGATTGAGAATAACTTGAGGTTTAAGTGTACTCGGTAAATCAATCACTGGCTTACCAGCAATTATTCCACCGCGGGTAAATTGATTGGCTAAAATAAAATTAATTACCAAATCATATTGCGCAGCGAGCTGATCAATTTGTTGAATTTGCTGGCTAAATGAAGTTAAATCCAATTGACTATCACATTCGATCACCAAATGGCGACTAGTCTTATCAAATTCACGTAAAGTGGTTAATTTACTTTGAATTTCTTGCAGTGAACTATTAGAGTTAATTCGTAAGATATAGTAATCAAACGTGGCTGAATTTAGTTTTATGCTGGTTGCTATCATATTTATTTCTAGTTGTTTCTTTAATATAGGCTATAATTAGCGCAATTTTAACACACTAACCTGTTTATACATAAGAAATTAACCGTGCAATCTCCTAATTTTGACGTAATAATCATCGGTGCTGGCGCTGCTGGTCTAATGTGCGCACAATTTGCCGCCGCAAAAGGTTTACGGACTTTGATTTTAGATCATAGTTCACGCCTCGCGGAGAAGATCCGCATCTCGGGTGGTGGACGCTGTAACTTCACCAATTTAAATGCTAGCCCAGCTAATTATATTTCGAATAACCCACACTTTGCCACCTCGGCACTCTCGCGTTATACACCACAACATTTTTGTGAATTACTCGATTGGCATGGCATTAGCTACCACGAGAAAACTCTTGGGCAACTCTTTTGTGATGATAAATCGCAAGCCATTATTGATTTACTCGATCATTTATGCCAAGAAAATCACGTCCAACGCAAAATGAACACCAGTGTGCTGAAAATTGATAAGACACTGGCAGGTTTTGAATTAAGCACAACCCAAGGCTCATTTAATTGCGCCAAGTTAATTATCGCAACTGGCGGCTTGGCAATTCCGCAAATTGGTGCAACTGGCTTTGGTTATCAAATTGCGCAACAGTTCGACCTCAAAGTAATTCCAACCACACCAGCTTTAGTTCCATTGACCATTGCACCCCAAGATTTGCCCAATTATACGCAATTAGCTGGAATTTCATTTCTAAGTGAAACCTCGCTTGGAAAAATAAAATTCATCGAAAATAGTTTGTTTACTCATCGTGGTTTAAGCGGACCAGCAATTTTACAAATTTCTTCCTATTGGAACCCGGGTAATAAAATCGCCATAAATCTATTACCCAGCCAAAATATTATCGAACAGATTCAGCACCATCGTAGTTCCAATAAACTGCTCAGTAATTTTCTGAGTAACTATTTTTCACAAAAATTAGCTCATAGTCTGTGTGATTTACTTAAATTTGATGTTCAACTCAGTCAATTAAGTAAAACACAGCTTAGCGCCATCGAGCAATTAATTCACCATTTCCAAATTTGTCCCTCAGGTAGCGAAGGTTATAAAAAGGCCGAGGTAACTCGAGGTGGCGTTGACACTAACGAATTAAACTCCAAAGACCTTCAAAGTAAGCATGTTGCGGGTTTATATTTCATCGGTGAAGTTGTTGATGTAACTGGATGGCTTGGTGGCTATAATTTTCAATGGGCGTGGTCATCGGCTTATGCCGCAGCGTCAAATTTTTAAGGATTTCAAATGAAAATAATTAGCGCGAATCTAAACGGGATTCGTTCGGCACAAACTAAAGGCTTTTTTGACTGGCTTATAACGGTGGATGCCGATATTATTTGCCTGCAAGAATTGAAAGCGGATTTAAGTGTAATTCCAACTGAATTATTAAACTTTAACGGCTATCATTGTGAATTTCACCCAGCTCAAAAAAAAGGCTATAGCGGGGTTGCCATCATGTCCAAACACCAACCAGATCAAATTATCATAGGCTTAAACAATCTCGAAATTGATAATGAAGGGCGCTATCTAGAATTTCGCTATGGCAATCTCAGCGTAATTTCACTCTATTTACCCTCAGGCTCGAGTGGTGAAGATAAGCAACAGAAAAAATTCCGCTTTATGGAATATTATTTACCAATTTTACAGCAACAGCATGCCGAGCGCGACTACATTATTTGTGGGGATTGGAATATCGCACACCAAGAAATTGATCTAAAAAACTGGAAAGGTAATCTAAAAAATTCGGGATTTTTACCCGAAGAACGTGAATGGCTCAGCACTTTGTTTGCCCATGGTTACACCGATAGCTGGCGTCATTTGTATCCAGAAGACCCAGGTTATACCTGGTGGTCAAATCGCGGACAAGCTTATGCCAAAAACGTTGGCTGGCGGATTGACTATCAGATTGTTAGCGCGAATTTACGCGATAAGCTAATTTCTGCTAGCATTTATAAACAACAAAAATTCTCCGATCACGCACCGTTAATCATGGAGTATTCATTATGACTAAACTCAAAGCGATTATTATGGATGGGGATGGTTCCAGCATTACCCATGATGGGATTTTACCTGATAATTTACGCGACTTAATGCAGGCTAATCCGCAAATTCATTGGATTATGGCAACAGGACGCAGCTTAGATTTATTGCGCCATTTACCCATTATTGATTATCTAAGTCCAGATGTGCCACATATTTTAGATGGTGGCTCACGCTTAACCAAAACTAACGGTGAAAGCTTACTCGATTTTTTCATTAGCCCTGCTGAATTAGAGTCCTTTTTTGCTCAATTAGATTTAACTCAAATTGATTTTCTCTATTATTATCTCGATGAACAGCGCAGTTATTTATATAGCCAACAGCTTGAATTATGGCAAAATCGTCCGATGTTTACTAGTGCCATCACTCATGATAGCATCACAGAATATCATCAAATCGCTTTAGCCAATCCGCCAACAAAAATCTTCATGCGCGTTAAAGAATTTTTTGAATTACACGATTTAACTTGGCATAATAATGAAAAAAATATTGACTTTACCGCGCATGGCGTAAATAAAGGCAGCACCTGTTTGCGCTTATTAGAAACATTACAAATAAAACCAGAGCAAGCTGCGTTTGTCTTTAATGACCGTAACGATTTACCATTAGTATTACATCCAAAATTAAGCCAAATTACCACGATAAAAGTCGGCGATTACTTGCCTGAAATTAAAGCCACACATCATGTCGCGACCCCTTATAAGGTAGCTGAAATTCTGGAAAAATTGATTGCTCAGAATGCGGCAAAGTAACTAAGGCGTTATTGCCCATTAAACTTAATTTAACTTTTTTATTTAATCGCATTTAAGGAGAAACAAATGCACCTAAAATCACTAATCACTAGCCTAAGTCTCGCAAGCCTTATTCCATTGAATGTTTATGCAGTTGAAGCTAATGCCAGCAGTCCAACACTTGCTCAAACCACTGCCGCAACCATGCCAGGCTGCGTACCAGGAAAACCTGAAACCTCAAATAACTACATGGCAACTAAATGGTATCGTGACTCAGTTGAGCGCAATGCCCAATATCATCAAGTTTTTAGTATTGGTTTAGAAAAAGTTACCCACAAAGTAGCCCAAGAGAAACTCAAAAATAAAAACTGGGGTGTCATTATGGATATTGATGAAACCGTTTTAGATAATTCGCATTACCAGAAAGCTAATGTATTAAGCTGTACAAATACTACTATTCCAACACTATATGCCAATATGGAATTAGCCATTTCAACTGCGACCCCTGGAGCGCATAATTTCACTTGTTCAATTCAAAAAGATGGCGGAAAAGTAGTTTTGGTAACGAATCGCGATGGAACTTATGACGATAAGGTTCAAAGTGCAACCTTAGCCAATTTACAAAAAGCTGGCATTTGCTACGATACGGTTATTTTTGCTAATGGTGCAAAAGACTCCAATAAAACCCCACGTTTTAAAGCGGTAATTGCTGGAGACTACAGCAAAATAATTGCGACTAAACCATTAAAACCATTGCATGTGTTAGGTTATTTTGGTGATAACATTCAGGACTTCCCAAATATCCTGCAAGCTGACGCAATTAAGCAAGATCCAAATAGTGATTTTTACACTAAATTTGGCCAAGAATATTTTTCATTACCCAATCCTGGCTATGGTAGCTGGGAACATAATCAATTTAATTGATAATTGAAACCTAACCTAAACCTTAGGTCGATTGAAATTAAGATACTCCACGTAATGCAGCTAACCTCTTGTTACGTGGAGATTTTTGTTTAAAAATCGCACTCTTTAATGAGATTAAATAATTAGAGATAAACGCTTTAAAAAACTGAGTTTAAATCCTAATTTATTACAACTCGGATTGTTGCACAAGTTTATGCGACAAAGCTTATTTCTCGCTAACTTCGTTACATTGATAAACATCAAAACGAATAGTTTTACCTTTTTTAACATAAGTTGGCACTGGCTGACTCACCAATTCAGCTTGTTTATTATCACGTTTCACAATTAATTTTTGTCGACAACGTTTGCGAGCCAATTCAAAAAGTGCCTGATTATCCGTCGTGTGGTTTAAACTAATCTGATGAATAAATAGATCAATTATCTGCATATCTTTTTTAGCTAAGGCTTGTTTACCGTCGTTAAACATCGGGTCTAAATAAATTAAATTATAAACCTTACTAGACTCATGCAAATAAGTTAAATTATCGCTATAAACCACCTCTAGAAAAGGTAATTGCATCGCAAATTCAATGCATAAATAATTTAAAACCACCGCTAAATACGGATTATTTTCTAACATTGTGATCCGATAACCAGCTAAACTCATCAAAATTGCATCGCGTCCCAATCCTGCAGTTGTATCTAATCCATAAATTAAATTGTCCGTGCTCGCCCGTAAATTAATGGCTTGAATCAAAATTTCACGCTTAATCGCAGGCTTGCGTTTAGCAATAAACTCACTATAAAATAGCTTTAAATTTAAAGGTTTAAATTGTGAACTATACACATATAAACCCTCGTCTTCTAAACACAAATAGAGTTCATTTGAGACAAATTCAAGATCGACTAATTGCGTTTGAAACCCAGCAACTAAACGCACCAACTCATCCGCAGTAGTTTCTAAATTCACATTCCGATAATACAAATACATCTTATTTACTCACGATGATACGGGTGATTTTCTAAAATAGAAATCGCCCGATAAAGTTGTTCAAGAATAATTACCCGCACCAAGGCATGCGGAAAAACCATCGCCGAAAGACTGATTGAATAATCGGCTTTAGCACGCAATTCTGGATGTATCCCATCTGCGCCACCAATAATCAAGCAAATCGCGGAATATTGCAGTCCCGTTTTATCCAGAAAATTTGCAAATTTAATGCTATCCAGCATTTTGCCTCGTTCGTCCAAAGCGATCACAAAACTTCCGCGTGGAATTAAGGCTTCAATTTTTTTGGCCTCAATTTCCATATTCTCCAGTGGCGTTTTTTTATTATTTTTATCGGCTTTAATTTCTATAATTTGACAACTATATTTACCATGATTAATTCGTTTCAGATACTCATCACAAGCGCTAATAACCCAATCAGGCATCTTATTCGCAATATTAATTATTGATATTCTCATAAATAAACCATTTCCCCCACTTAAACTTCGAGATAATCCATCACCACTCAATACAAAATTTACACTAAACTTACTATAACGCGCATTAAATAACGACTTAGCTCTGTTTCGTCATACTTTTATTTTACATTCTAAATTTTACAAAAAATAGCTGCAGTAAACACCACAGCTATTTTAACATCAATCAGTTAAATGAAATTTAATGCTCTAAGGTTGAAGCTTTACCTTTGTTTAAAGCATGCAAAACAATTGCCACAATTGCAAACATGATATAACCGCCCGCATATTCAATTGGAATAATCCGCTGTGCCGCTGGTAAATTTGCAATCCAGTACATCGAACCATCCATATTTACCGAATGAATAATTCCAAACAACGACATTAGCGCCATAACTAAACAGGTTACCACCGCGGCAACAATTCGCCGTTCAATCAAATAATAAACCAAGGCCGCCAATAAAGTACCAGTTACAATAAAACCATTACCAAAGGTAAAAATCGCACTCATCGCAGATAATTTACCATCGGTAGTTGTCGCTAATAGCGCAGTAACTTTATCCATGGACGCCGCAGGGCTCGATGAAAATTCAATTTCAACCATCCGCGCAATTGACGGAAACAATCCCAAAATTGCCGCTGGATAATATTTCTTATCACATACCATAAAGACTTGCATCGCAATTTCGATACCAATAAACAGCAAGACAGGGGCTAGCACGGCTTCAGGAATTAAATCGATAATATAATTCACAAAGCCAAACCAGGCGCCAATTCCCACTATCAGGACATTAATCAATAAATAACCAGCTCGTGAATCCATTTTTTTATACGCAGGAAAACCCGCATAAGGTGTTGTTTGTGAGGTTCCACCAAATACTCCCATCAGCATCGTGGCAATACCATCGACCATTAGTAATTTATTCGGTGAATAATCCTCACCCAAAACTTGCGCACTTTCGGCAACTGCAACCGTACCAAAAATCACCAATAGCGCAAATGGAAAGGCAATTGAAAAGAATTTGACCGCAACTGGTAATGAGGCAAAAAAAGCAAAACTAGCCGATGGAAACGCGACTTCCAAATTAGATAAACTTGGCGCATTGGTGTGTCCAGTCATTATTACTTGAAAAACATAGTAGGCTAAGGTTCCCAGAATAATTGCAACCAAAATAGCGGGTAAATTGGCGGGTAATTGATAACCTGCAAAATAAACCATCACAATAATTGCTAAAACTAAAAAGCTAACGATTGGATATTCTAACATATTTAATAATGGAAAAAATGAAATTAGACCAATTGCAACCCCAGCTAAACCACCGAGTAGCGCAACCGTTGGCAAAGCATTTTTAATTTTATGCACGAAGAAAGAGCACACAAATTTAACCAAGCCGATAAAGAAACAACACGCACAACTAACATACCAACTTTGTAGCGCGGCTGCATCCGCCGACATGCCTTGAGATTTAAACAACAGAAAAGCTGGACCAACTACCGCTAAAGTCATACCAATACAAGTCGGTGCATCTAATCCCGATGGAAAAGCCGTAACATTATCGCGACCAAGTTTTTTGGACATCCGAAATGCCATATACATAAAGGCAACGTTACCAACCACAACTCCGACTGACAATCCAGGAATTATATGCTTAAACACAATTCCAGCTGGCATACCAAAAACCACAGTTAATAAAAAAGCAATAATCGCCATATTGGTTAAGTTATCAAAGACGATGGTGGCAGAACTACTCACATCTCCCAAACTAAACCATTTATAATTGACACCAACCGCAGCAGACATTTTGTTCCCCTAAATTAAAATTTTAAAATGTAAAATTCTCGCCTAAATAAACTTGTTTAACTTTCTCATTTTGTACTAGCTCACTTGGAATCCCACTGGCTAGCACATTACCTTCGCTAATAATGTACGCTCGATCACAAATTCTTAAAGTTTCGCGCACATTATGATCGGTAATAATCACCCCAATCCCTAAATCCTTAAGTAACTTAACCACATTTTGAATGTCGCTCACCGCAATTGGATCAACTCCTGCAAACGGTTCATCGAGTAAAATAAAACGCGGATTATTAGCTAGTGCACGAGCAATCTCACAACGACGACGTTCGCCACCTGATAAAGCCATTGCACTGACATCACGTAAATGATCAATATTTAAGGAGGTTAACAAGCGTTCAGCTTCTCTTTTGATGCTTTTACGATCGAGATTCTTAAGCTCCAAGATCGCAACAACATTTTCTTCAACGGTCATTTGACGAAAAATTGAAGCCTCCTGTGGTAAATAACCTAAACCAAGCTCAGCACGCTTATGCACGGGGGTACTCTTGATATTTTTGCCATCCAGATAAATATCGCCACCATCGCTGGCTAATAATCCCGCCACCATATAAAAACTGGTAGTTTTACCTGCACCATTGGGTCCAAGTAAACCAATTACCTCATTGCTATGCACATTAAATGAAACATCTTTAACGACCACGCGTTTTTTAAATTGCTTGCGTAAATGCTGCACATCTAGAAAACTACTTGCTGTTGATGACTGAGCTGTTTCCATTTTGACCCTTCTGATTTGGTTGAAGAATAACCGTTACGCGACCACTTTTGGTATTTGAAACACCATTGGCATTAGCTGAAGTTGCATTATAAATTTGGGTTTGGGTATTATAGGTTAACTTATCCCCCATCACTAAATTATCGCCTTTTTTAACTCGTGCACGTCCTGTTAAAACCGCCAAATTATTTTTGGTATTATAATCAAAATCATTACACTGTCCCTCGGTTTTATCCCCATCGTCATTTAATTGAGAAAAGGTAACTGGGGTTCCGATCATATGGATGGTTTTATAACCTTGCGCGTCTTGCGAAGCTTGAGCTGTATTCGAGTGGACGATCATACTACCACGGGTTACTACGACATTACCGCTAAAAACGGTAACCATATTAATTTGATCGGCGGTAGCTTGATTAGCTTCAATTTGAATTGGCTGCGATTCATCGGACTTTAGCGCATAGCTAAATGAACTTAATCCTAGTAGCAGCAGAATTAAGCAGATACGTTTACTTTGTAACATAGATAACTTTCACATTTGATTCAATAGTAAGGAATTTTTTATTGTAGTCAAGGCTAAAACCAATACCAGTCATAATACTTTTACCTTGAATTGCACGAATTGGTGCCGAGCTATTCGCAAATTTAGTCGCACCATTAATATTAACTTGTTTAGTATAAACCTGAATAGATTTTTGTGGATCTTTATCGAATGACACAATCAGAACACTTTCACCCAAATAAGCTAAAGTAGTTTTCGAGTCAACCCAGCCATCATTGCTAGTTAACTGTTGGGATAATTCACCAGTTGATTCATTAAAGGCTTGCATAGTTAAATTAGTTAAGCCAATTTGACTACGTTCTGGAAATTGGCTACCGCTCTCAGCCAATAAGCGATATAAGCGTGCACCATCAGGAGTATACAAATTAGCCGCAATCCCTGTCGCTGAAAACTCAGGTTTATCATTTGGCAATAACAATTTATGAAAATTAATTTGCGTTAGACTATTTAATAACAAACATAAACCAGTTAAAACTATAACTGTAATCGTATTAAATATTCGTGAGGATTGGTATTTAAGTTTGAACATAGCAACTAGGCTTACGCCAAATATTTTGCCAAAAACCCTGCGTAATTACCTTGGGCTTTGACAATTAATTCCACAACTTCGCGCAAGACGCCATCACCACCACGTAAGTTACTCACATAATCCACGCGCAGCTTAACATCTGACACGGCATTGGCGGGCGCAACTCGTAAACCGACGAGCCCCATTGCAGGTAAATCAATTAAATCATCACCGATGTAAGCAATTTCATTCAACTCAACGCCAAGTTCAGCCGCGATTTCCAACATCTTAGCTTTTTTATCAGAAACGCCTGTATAAGCTAAATCCATGCCTAATTTATGGCACCGTGCTTCGGTTGCCAAAGACTTACGTCCAGAAATAACTACTGTTTTCAACCCACATTCACGCGCCATACCGATAGCAAAACCATCAAGAATGTTAAACTTGCCAAATGGCTCTTCATAATCCTCGCGGATAAAAATAAACCCTTCGGTTAAAACTCCATCCACATCAGTTGCAACAACTTTAATGTGTTGCGCTTTGGCATTGATCAATTTGGCGTCCATTGCTGTATCCCTAAATTAGTTTAGCTTTAAATAAATCGTGAAGATTAAACGCGCCAACCACTTTATTAGCGTCATCAACCGCCAATAAACCACCAATTTTATAATTATGCATCATTTCAACCGCATCAACCGCTAAATTATTGCAATTAATTACTTTGGGATTGGGTGTCATAAACTCGGTTGCGTTAAGTAAACGCACATCTTGCTCACCATCTAAAACGCGGCGCAAATCACCATCAGTAATCACACCCAACAAAGTTTGTTCAGCATCAACTACCGCAACCAAACCCAAGCCTTTTTTGCTAATTTCAACTACCACTTCTTTTAGTTTAGCGCTTGGCGCAACTAATGGCAAACGCTCACCTTGATGCATGATATCCCGCACCGTCGTGAGTAATTTACGCCCAAGGCTTCCACCTGGATGAGATAAAGCAAAATCTTCGGGTTTAAAATTCCGTAAAGATAGTAACGCAACCGCCAAGGCATCGCCCAAAACCAACGTTGCCGTCGTACTAGTGGTTGGCGCCAAATTAAGCGGACAGGCTTCTTTGTCAATTTTAATTGACAACACACAATCGGCTAATTTAGCTAAAGTAGAATCAGCATTACCGACAATTGCGATTACCTTAACTTTACGACGTTGCGTAATTGGAATAATCGCACTGAGCTCATCTGATTCACCCGAATAAGAAATTGCCAGCAATAAATCTTTGCTTTCGATCACGCCCAAATCACCATGCAGTGCTTCGGCGGGATGCATAAAAAAAGCCGAGGTTCCAGTTGAGGCTAGCGTTGCAGCAATTTTATTGCCTATGTGTCCAGATTTACCCATCCCCGAGACAATAACTTTACCCTCACACGCCAGCAACATTTGTACCGCTTGGATAAAATCGGCATTCAAGGCATCACGAATGGAATTTAAACCACTAATTTCGTCATTAAACAACTGGCGCGCAATGGCTAAAATATCAACTGGATTAATTGTTTTCACGGGAATTACCCCTCCAAACCACCAGCGGTAATATTGTATCCAGCATCCACATACATGACTTCGCCAGTAATTCCGCTTGATAAATTAGAGAATAAGAAGGCCGCCGCATTACCAACTTCTTCGGTGGTAACACCACGTTTAAGCGGAGCAAATTGTGCCATGTGATCTAAAATTTTACCAAAGCCACTAATTCCGCTCGCTGCTAAAGTCTTAATTGGACCCGCCGATACCGCATTTACACGAATACCTTCTGCACCTAAAGCATAGGCCATATAACGTGTCGAGGCTTCCAATGCAGCTTTAGCCACACCAGCCATATTGTAATTAGGCAAAACCCGTTCACCGCCTAAATAAGTCAAGCAAACAAGTGAGCCATTACGCCCTTGCATCATCTTACGTGCCGCACGACCTAAAGCAATAAAGCTGTACGCCGAAACATCATTTGAAATTCTAAAAGTTTCACGGTCAATATTTTCAACAAAATCACCCGCTAATCCAATTTTAGGTGTGTACGCAATCGAGTGCAACATGCCATCTAAACCATCCCAATGTTTTTCTAATTGCGTAAATAAATCAGCAATCTGTTCATCTTTAGCCACATCCAAGGGGAAAACTAAGCTTGAATTAAATTCTTTGGCAAAGCCAGCAACACGCTCAGCATGTTTTTCATTTTGATAAGTCAAAGCAATTTCAGCACCCTGCTCAAAACATACTTTTGCAACACCATAGGCAATTGAACGATCCGAGATTAAACCCGTGATTAAAATTTTTTTACCTTGAAGAAACCCCATGCTAAACTCCTATAGATTAAATATCTGATCCTCGTGCGAAAAAGCCGAAAGACCACTGCTAAATTGATTGGATTATACCATAATTACTACCACCAGCGCTCAAGATATCTTATGACTGACTAAATTAGCATAAAATAAATTTCCCCTCATAAATTAAACTCAAATACATGACAAGCACTTAAACTCAGAATAATTTAAATTAGCCACACACAATCTAAATTAGATTAATCTAGTTATTAACATAAAACCCACATTAGTATTTTTATAACACAACACCACAGGTCTGAAAAAATTTCTATAAACAACTTGACACACCCAATTAACACAATTTATATTTTAATGCGTTTTAAAAATCACAACTATTTACAATTAAAACAAATCGCAATAAGTTTTAATTTAGTTCAAATTAACTAAGATATTTGAGTTACAATATTGAGCGTTAACATCAATATTTGTGAGCACATTAACTATGAAAATACATAAATTTCAAGATAACCCACAACAAGTTGAAGAATTAGCCCAAGTAATTGCGCAGTCAATTCAAACAACTTTACAAAAGCAAGACCATGCCACACTTGCGGTGTCAGGTGGCAAAAGCCCAATCAAATTATTTGAACGCCTCAGTCGCTACGATTTAGCTTGGGAAAAAGTTACCATAACTTTAGTCGATGAGCGCTTTCTTGCCGTTGACCACCCCGATAGCAATGAAAATTTAGTTCGTAATCACCTCTTAATTAACTATGCGGAAAAAGCTTTCTTTAATGGCTTAGTCACCACCCGCAACCCACTTACAAGCGTAAGTAATGCAAATTTGCATATTAAAAAAATTGATATTGCAATTCTTGGCATGGGTGAAGATGGGCATACTGCCTCCATTTTTCCATGTTGCGATGAATTAGATGCCGCACTCGATCCACAATTAACACCAGAAAAATACGTTATTACCCACCCAAAAACCGCTAACTATGAACGAATTGGGTTAAGTTTAAGTGGAATTCTTGAAATACCACAAATTTACATTAGCTTAAATGGTGCGAAAAAACTTGAAATAATCCAAGCAGCAGCTCAAGCTAAAACAAAGCACTATCCAATTAGTTATGTGCTTGCCGAACGTCACGACGCTGAAATTTTCTGGAACGCTTAAAAGGAGCTAGCCTATGGATCATACTTTCCCACGTTTAGTTGCCGATATCGGCGGCACCAATGCTAGATTTAGCTTGGAGACTTCCCTCTATCATTACACTAACACCAAAGTCCTCCCGTGTAAAGACTACAAAACATTAGCCCACGCTGCACATGCCTATTTAGAAAGTATTGGCATTGAACATATTGAATATGCAGCAATTGCACTCCCAACGCCAATCGCGGGTGATAAGATTTTAATGGTCAATAGCCCATGGGATACTTTCTCAATTGAAGAGACGAAATTACAACTGGGTTTAAAAAATGTCGTGTTCTTAAATGATTTCCATGCCCTAGCCTTAGCAATTCCCCACCTTAGTGAAGAACATCTAATTAAAGTTGGCGGGGTTACTGCTGATCCATATAAACCTCGTGGAATTATTGGACCTGGAACAGGTTTGGGCGTTGCCTCTTTAATTCGCCATCCAAATGGAGAATATCTAGCTGTGCCAGCTGAAGGTGGACATTCAAGCTTTACACCGGTTAATATTGAAGAAGTTGAATTATGGGAATTTGTCCACAAAAGATTTCATCATGTTTCTTTTGAACGCTTTGTCTCAGGACCTGGGCTACAATTAATTTATGAAGCAGTTTGTGATCAAAAACGCTTTCACATTTCGCAAATGCCAAGCCCTGCTGAGATAACCGAACGCGCCTTAAATCAAGAATGTTGGATTTGCCAAACTACGCTTGATCACTTCTGTCGTATGCTTGGAACTTTAGCTTCGAATTTAGCCGTTATGGCCAATACTTTTGGTGGAATTTATATTGGTGGCGGAGTAGTTCCAAGAATTCTCGATTACTTTATTAACTCTGATTTCCGCTGTCGTTTTGAAGACAAAGGACGCCTACGTAAATATTTAGAGAATATTCCAGTATATGTTATTAATCACCAATTCCCAGCTTTTCTTGGAGTTAGTTACGCTTTGGATACTTTAATCAATAAAGGCTATTTACCATAGGAGGAGAGCAATCAATGTTAGCAAATAATTTTCCACGTTTAGTCAGTGATATTGGCGGCACAAATGCGCGCTTTGCAGTTGAAATTGCACCTTATGAATTTGTTGAAATTAAGACCTTAACCTGTCGTGATTACCCAACTTTAGCCGATGCGATTAATAGTTATTTGAGCGCAAGTGAATATCCTCAAGTTAAACATGCCGCATTAGCTGTGCCCTCGCCAATTGTGGATGATACTTTATTTATGGTCAATAGTCCATGGCACTTATCTTCAATGATGCAAACCAAGATTGATACTAAACTCGACAGTTTAATTTTCCTCAATGATTTCCACGCACTAGCACTTTCAATTCCACATATCCCTAAAGATAAATTGGTTAAAGTTGGTGGCGAAGAACCCGATTCAGATAAACCAATTTGCATTATTGGACCTGGCACTGGTCTTGGCATGGCAACTCTATTCAAACACCCATTACAAGATGAATATTTTGCTATTCCTGCCGAAGGCGGGCGCTCGAGCTTTGCCGCGGTTAGTGAAGAAGAATTTGAACTTTGGCAACATGTTCATCGCCGTTTTCAACATGTATCGGTTGAGCGAGTTTTATCTGGACCTGGTTTACAAGTAATGTATGAAGCAATTTGTGAAATAAAAGGCGTGGCTATTGAACGTATTCCTAGCCCAAGTGAAATTACCGAACTTGGGGTTAGTAATCAATGCTTTATCTGTACCCAAGTCGTCGATTATTTTTGCCGCATTTTAGGCACTACGGCTTCAAATTTAGCTTGTATCACCAGCGCATTTGGCGGTGTCTATATTGGTGGCGGGATTGTTCCTAAAATATTAGATTATTTCCTTAAATCGGATTTCCGGTGCCGCTTTGAAGATAAAGGACGCTATCGGAGTTTCTTAGCTAAAATGCCAATCTATGTTATTGTCCATGATTATCCTGCTATGCTTGGTTCAAGCTATGCGTTAGAAACTTATTTAACTAAACACTATATCCCATAAGGCTATTAAATGCGCTATTTTCGTAATGTTACATTGGCTGGAATTGCTGGAATAATTTCTGCCTGTTCCAGTAGTAGTTTTAACTCTAGCTGGATGGCTGATAACACGAGTAAATTAGCGCCCAAAAAAATAAACCAAGTC
The DNA here is from genome assembly GCA_019744945.1 of Burkholderiales bacterium. Taxonomy (GTDB): domain Bacteria; phylum Pseudomonadota; class Gammaproteobacteria; order Burkholderiales; family UBA11063; genus Aquella. Next base: position 3,785 of record JAIETT010000132.1, on the reverse strand, counting down.
CTAATTCCAGGTTCACACTTTTCAAATGCTTATAATTTAACCAGCAATCCAAATCCAAGCATTTGTATTGGTGAAACGCTGCCCGATAGCCTATCAACTAATGCTAAAATCGCCAAATTAGTTAGCGAAAATGATGCAATTCCGCACAACGATTTCATTGCGTATTTAAATACTCAAGAAAATAACGTTAGTGAACAACTTGGCGACGGAATTAGATATCTTGAACTACAAATTTGCTTGCAAAATGAAACTTATTATACGTCGAATTATTATTTAACCGCTGATCTAAATTCAATAATTAAACAAATTAAAGCCTTTATTGCGGATAATTCTGAAGAAATTATCTTTATTGATCTGGATAATAATTTACGCAATGAAACTGGCTATATGTCTGAAAACGATCTAAATAATTTGCATAATTATCTTCAAATGGCTTTTGGATCTTATCTAACTCCAAAGCAAGATTGGCAACAACTAACTTTTAAAAAACTCTGGAATAGTAAACATCGGATTATCTTAATGTCCTCAAATCCAGTTCTGGCACGCTATTATGATGTTTTAAATAAAAATGACGTAGTTACCTCTAATGGTATTGCTTACTACACCACTATCAAAAAATTAACCGAAATTCAAGAGCAATTAGCTTCACCAAGCGATGATAAGAATAACTTAATGATTACGCCGATCTATAACTGGTTTGATCCTGAGCGCAATAGCATCACCCAAATTGAAACCATAAATAATGATCATTTAATCTTTGATTATTTATCCACGCTGCCTGAGAGCACACCACTAAATATTCTGGTTGGTGATCGGGGCTATACGAATCAATTAGTTAATTATACAATTCAAGTAAATTTACAACGCTAACACTCAGAACTAGCTAGATTTAAGCTAGTTTTCTTCTCACTAAATTTGCAAGCGCGTAACGATTTGATTGTTAATTAAATGCTGATCAATAATCTCACGAACATCTTTTTCATCAACATAGCTATACCACACACCTTCAGGATAAACCACACAAACTGGACCAAGCGCACACCGCCCAAGACAGCCGCTTTTAGTGGCGCGTAGTTTGCCCTCACCCCATAACTCAAGACTTTGCAAATATAATTTTGCAAAATCAAAACCGCTTTCACCACTAATATCACCGCAACCATTACCCGCAGATTTTTTATTGGTACAAAAGAAAATATGTTTTTGATAGAACATGTTCGCTCCTAAAATTAATTAAAACGCCAAATCGAAAGATCCACAGGAGTAAAAATAGTTTGCGGATATTCAACATCAGCTAAATATAATCCATTTGGCATAAAGGTTGGTGGAGCGAGACGACGATCTGTCTGCTTAAAAACCGCATGAAACTCAGCCAGACTAATTCGTTGATTACCAACATACAGCAAAGCTCCGATAATATTGCGCACCATATGATGCAAAAATGCATTTGCTGTCAAACTAAACCTAAACATATTCTCACGTTGTTCAATCTTAATTGAACGCATTTCTCGGGTGGGTGTATTGGCTTGGCAGGCCGAGGCACGGAAGGCCGAGAAATCATGCTTACCAATCAATAAATTAGCCGCTTGCTGCATCAGTTCAAGATCAAGTTCACGATAATACCAGCCCGCATGGCGATTAAATAACGCCGATTGCTGTGGTTGAATTAATAAATAATAATGGTAGGTTCGGCTCAGTGCCGAAAAGCGCGCATCAAAATTAGCTGGAACTTCAACTACATCTTTCACCCGAATGGTAATCGGTAATTTACTATTGACCGCATTAATCCATCCAGCCAAGCTGCGCGTGGCACTACTATCAAAGTGTACCACTTGGTTAAGCGCGTGCACCCCAGTATCAGTTCTACCTGCGGTTACCGTAGTCACTGGATGATTAGCAAAAGAACTTAAGGCTTTCTCCAGCTGTTGCTGAACCGTTACCACATCCTTTTGTGTCTGCCAACCGTAATAATCACTGCCATCATATTCTAATAATAATGCGTATCTAGTCATTTAATCCCAAATCCGTCAATAATTGCTGAGCTTGAACTTTAATCGATGAGTTAGCCGCTGAAGAATTAATTAACTCAATTAAAATTTCGCGAGCTTTAGCCAACTCTTCAATTTGATAATACATTTGGGCTAAATTTAATTTCTCATCTAAGTTAGCATCAACATCAAGCCGCGTATCACCCTGTAGCGTCGAATTTATCACTTGTAAATCAGAATCACTCCACTCTGGATGAATGATCCTATCAACTGCGACCTCTGAAACATTGGCTGGAACTCCGTGAGTATCTGCTGCCTCAACAGAGGAAGAACTAACTTGATTAAATCCAGAAAAATCCATCACCCGTTCACTCGCAAAATCAGCACCAAGCGCGTCCACTGCCACATCAGGAGCAACTAACTCCTGGGGCGTAAAATCAATCTCGTGCGATAATTCGTTCAGCTCATCAGAAGGTTCAGCTTGCTCATGGATTATTTCAGGGGTTAATTCTCTCAATAATTGCTCTTTTTCTTGAGCCGATAAATCTGCAACACTTGGAATTAAAACTTCTGCTTCATCAAGCACAAGCTCCGTTTTAAGCGGTCGTGACAGCGCTTCACTCGTTGCAACAACTAAATTAGCATTCGGTACAAAATTATACTCTGTGCAAATATCGCTCAAATCACCACGTAAAGAACTATCCGAATCCAAAGATTGATCTAATTTGGCATAAACTACGTTAGCCGCTTCAATTCGATTAGCGCTCAAATATAATTCCAGCAATTTATAGCGAATATCATCGCGAGTATCATCAAAAGACAACAGATGTTCTAAGGTGTGGATTAATTCTTCATCAACAGGCTTAAAACCGCTATTCGACACATTCAAGGATTGAATATCACCATTACCCTCAATACTCGCAGCGCTGTTATCAACCGACTCTAGCTCTTGCTGCTCAAACGACTCCAAGTTACGGTCACTCGCGTTATTTCGCGCTGACATATCATCACTAACGGAGTTGATCGTCACACCGTCAGCAGCAGCCACTGGATGCATGCTTGGCATACTCAGTAACAAATTCTTATTTTGCGCAGCACGTAATTTAATTCTCTTATTCAGCAACAGCATGCCCAGCGCAAATAGCAACCCCAAACCCAAATAATATTTATACTCTAAAAGTATATCAATTAAACCTTTATCTTCATATGCTGGTGGCATTGGTTGCAGCACAAAATGTTTTTTCACAGGTGCTGATGCCACTGCCATAACTGAATTTTTGCCCGCAAATAGATCGGCTGACTCAATTTTCAAACTCACCTCAAAAGCGGCCGCCATGGCACGCAATACACCTAAACGTTCGCTTGAACTTAAGGATGCGCCCAATAAATACTGATCCGCCAGTGCAGATTGAATTAAATTAACATCTTGTGGTAAAGGTAATAATATTTTCATCCCAGACTCATAAGGTTGTCCCAATGGTTTGATTTTAGGATAATTTTCTAAACCTAGAGCAATTATAATTTGATTTAAATTAAACAACGCATGTGGATAAATTAATTGTTCAAAGCGCGCAATCGCATATAGATTATCATTTGTAATTGTGGTATAGGTCATTGAATTTTGGTCAAAATTAGCCAAATGTTGCATGACGTAGGGATTAGTCAAGTCCATCACAAATGAATTTTTTGAGGTTAGATTAGGATTAATTTTAGATGGGTTATTACTCACCGCAATAGGTTTTTCACCAGCAATCTTATGCATTACAACTTCATGCTTAAACCTAGCAGGAGCCACACTAT
>JAIETT010000254.1 GCA_019744945.1 Burkholderiales bacterium | reverse complement strand
AACAGCCAATGAAGTTGCCGCTGTGCACAAAAATTAGTTTTGCAGCGCAAATAGCCAGCAGCCAGTAGGCTAAGAATTACGAGTAACCCCGCAATAAGATTTGGAAGTTGCCAAATTTGCGCTAACATTATTCCGCTAGCAAGTGCTAAATAACTTAACATGATTTAACTCGGATAACGGAGTGTGTTTGAATTAAGCTATTGAATTGCGTTTGCGTAAGTGCCCATATAATAGCATTAGCCCAGCCAGTGATTTGCTATCTTCAATTTTGCCCTCAAAGGCAAGTTCAAAAACTTCATCCAGTGGCTGTTTAATTACTTCAACAAATTCACCTTCATCTAAATTTACGGCGGTGAAACTGAGGTTTTCAGCTAAAAAATAGACAATTCGTTCACTTGAGTAGCCAATGCAAGGTAAACATTCGCCAAGCAAAGTCCAATCTTGTGCAACGTAGCCAGTTTCTTCAACTAATTCGCGTCTGCCACAGGTTAATTCGTCTTCATTAGGGTCAATTTTTCCTGCTGGAATTTCATAGACTATTTTATTGACCGGATGGCGAAATTGGCGTTCCATAATGATATTGTTTTCATTGTCAATGGCGAGTACCGCAACTGCACCAGGATGCTTAATATATTCACGTTCAGCGCTGTGTCCATTGGGTAATTCAACCGTATCCCGATAAACGTGGATAAAGTTACCCTTGAAGATGCTGCTTGAGGTAAGAGGTTTTTCGATAAGATGTTGATCGGACATGTTGTGATCCTTAAACTTTAGATAGAGAGGAAACTAACCGATAAGCCGGATTCTGTCTTAAGCTTGCGCCTGAGGCAATCATTCATCTAGGCTAATTGTTACCAAGAAGCTCGAGCAACCTACCCGCGTAACTAAATGTACAGGATATCTACGAGTTACGCCTATTTGGTCTTGCACCAAGTGGGGTTTTGCCTGCCACAATTATCACTAATTGCGCGGTGCGCTCTTACCGCACCTTTTCACCCTTACCAAGTAAACTTGGCGGTATATTTTCTGTGCCACTTTCCGTAGCCGCAATGCGACCCCTGGGAGTTACCCAGCACTTTTATCCATGTGGTGTCCGGACTTTCCTCGATTACGCTAATAATCGCGATTGCCTAGTTAGTTTCCAGCCGTGATTGTAGCATAAAACCTGATCATGAGCTAATATTCTAGCGTGGAATTTTTTTACGGCAAAGAAAACTGAATCTACGCGTTAGATAGGCATAAAATACCCGCTGTAGTCGCTCATTGTAGTGAGTTTCTAAACCATGAATAATTTCGGCACAGAAGAGTAAATTTAGGCAGCTAATATAAATCCATATTAAAAATAATGGTATAAAAGCCATCGAGCCATAAATTATATGATAGTTAACAAATAAATTTACTGAGTAAAAGATAAATAACTGTTTACTAATGCTAAATAAGAGCGTTGCCGTCACGCCAGCAATTAAAGCGTGGGGTAGGCTCACCGAGTGACTAGGCATGAATTTATAAACCAAACTAAACATTGCAATAGTCACAAAGGTAGTTAGGCTTTGGTCAAAGAAAAAATCGATGGTGGGTGAATTTAAAAATACATGACTATAGATGCGCAATACCGTCATTAGCCCAATCACGCTAAAACCACTAATTAGAAATAAAGTATGGGTACGTAATGAATTTAAAATACTATTTTGGCGCGTGGTATGCCACAGCGCATTCAGTTGGCGTTCAATTGAAAAGAGCATTAAGTAAGTTGTGACAATTAACGAAGAAAAACCAAAGATGGATAATTCTTGTGAGTGTTGTAAAAAAACCTTAACTTGAGTATAAATTTGTCCGCCGCCATGCGGGATGTAATTAGTAAAAAAATATTGTTCAACTCGAGTAATATAGCGATTTGAAAAAGGGAGTAAGCCAATTAATCCAGCCATTGAAATCATGAACGGGATGAAAGATAATAACAGTGTAAAAGCAAGGCTTCCAGCGCGAGTATCACCACTCGTTTTGTCAAAATTTATGATAATACGTAACATGAAATTTACAAAGATTCGTAAACTGCGGCGCGTGTTATGCCACGTCCGCTGAATTAAATTTCGATTATGCTGAGTGCTAATTAGATGCTCCTATGTCGCTAGTAAATAAAATTTTAGAGTATATATTATACCTTGTTGGCGTGAGTTTGCAAAGTTTTTCTCAGTCTTATGTGGAATTTTGCTAAAATGAATCCTTTTGCATCAATTGTTAGGAAGCCAGTATGAGATTATTACCTGGATATGATTTATCCCGTGAACAAAAAAAAATCGTAGTCTTATCCTCATTGGGTGGGCTATTAGAATTTTATGATTTCACGATTTATGGTTTATTTGCCGTTTATTTTGCACAGCAGTTTTTCCCGAGTAGCAATGAGTTTATTGCTATCATCGCGAGTTATTCAATCTTTGTGGTTGGTTACATCGTGCGGCCGCTGGGCGGAATTTTATTTAGCCACATCGGCGATGAAATTGGGCGCAAAACCGTGTTAATTATTACCATGATTTTAATGGGAGTATCTTCGCTCGGAATGGGGCTATTGCCGACCTATGCTCAAATTGGTCTTTTTGCACCTGCATTAATGCTGTTATTTAGATTAATCCAAGGTTTGGCGATCGGTGGCGAACTGCCGAGCATGATTGTTTATGTATCTGAATCAATGCCACACAAGCGTGGATTTGGTCTTGGCGGTGCTTTTAGTGGTACTGTGGCAGGATTAATCCCTGGAATGCTCATTAATTTATTGATTGTGCATTGGCTCAGTGTTGAACAAATCAATAGTTTTGGCTGGCGCATTCCATTTATTTTGGGTGGCTTCTTGTGCTTCATTGGCTATTTAATTCGTCGCGAATTACATGAAACGGCTGAGTTTAAAAAAATTAAACAACACGAAGCTGCGCCATTTATTGAAGTTCTGCGTCATCATTTTGGCAAAGTTATAATCGGCGTTGGCTTAGTTTCAATAATGGCAACCCCGATTATATTATTGATTATTTTTATGCCAACCTATTTAACTAAATTGGCGCATATTCCAGCTCAAATTGCCAGTGATGCGGTACTTGTTGCGTCAGTGGTTAGCGTACTTTCAATTTACGTGATGGGGATTTTGGCGAATAAATACAGCGTGTATAAATTAATGCGCAATTCTTTAATTTTGATTTTACCAGCGGCGGCACTATGCTATTATTTAATTGGGCAGCAAAGTAATTTAATTCTAGGTTTAGGGGTGTTTGCGGTATTTCAAGGCTTCTTGGTTGTGTTACCAACGATCGTAATTAGTTATCTGTTTCCAGTTAATATTCGTTTAACTGGGGTTGCTTTAGCTTATAATATTAGTTTTGTGCTATTTGGTGGCTTAACTCCGATTGTGATTACCTCAATTATTGCTGAAACAACTGGTTTGGTGCTATTCGTGCCATTTGGGGTTTTATTGCTAACGGTTGCATTTGCTTATTGGGCGTTGCGTCGGTCACGACAATATTTGGTAGAATAAAAAAATGCGTTCCAATGGAACGCTTTTTTATTCTAGATTAGCACTTAACTGCCCATTGTGCAGTTGATAAATCTTTTGTGTTTTAGCTGCAATTGCGGTATCATGGGTAACAATAATTAGGCTGGTTTTTAATTCTTGTTGTAATTCAAAGAAAATATCTAAAACTTTATGTGCAGTAGTATTATCTAAATTACCCGTTGGTTCATCGGCAAAAACAATCTTAGGTTGATTTACCACCGCGCGGGCGATGGCTACCCGTTGACGTTCACCACCCGATAATTGAGATGGGTAGTGTTTGAGTCGTTTGGCTAAGCCTAATCGCCCCAAGATGTATTCTGCATACTCATGACGTTGTTTATTATCATGACCCGCAATAATTAAAGGCATCAGCGTATTTTCAAGCGCCGTAAACTCAGGTAATAAATGATGAAATTGATAAATAAAGCCCAGATTTTGATTGCGTATTTTGCATAATTCATTTTGATTCAGTGTAGTTATATCTTCGCCACACACAATTACGCGTCCATCACTCGCCGTATCTAATCCCGCCAAAATTTGCAAGAGCGACGTTTTACCACTGCCTGAGCTACCAACAATACTGATCGTCTCACTGCTACCCAGTTCAAAGCTAACATTCTTGAAAATTTCTAAAGCCGGGGCATCAGCCTGGGGAAATGATTTGCCTAGATTACGGCAACTTAAAACATTACTCATAGCGCAAAGCCTCCGCTGGATTAATTTTTGCCGCTGAACGACTTGGGTAAATTGTTGCCAAAATGCTTAGTAAAATTGAAACGCTAAAGATACTAAATACATCACTAAACTCAACTTGCGAGGGTAGGTAATCAATCATATAGACATCGCCATTAATTAATTTAGTATGGGTAATTAATTCAATGCCGTGAACAATATCGCCAATGAAATAAGCCAGCAGAACGCCGAGAATTGTGCCACTCAGTGTACCAATGATTCCCGAGACGCCACCTTGGAGCATAAAGATTTTCATGATGTTAGTCTGCGATGCACCCATGGTGCGTAAGATCGCAATGTCGGCTTTTTTGTCATTCACTGTCATCACTAAAGTAGAAACTAAATTAAACGCTGCTACGGCAATGATTAAACTTAGAATTACAAACATCATTTTTTTCTCGAGTGCTACGGCTGAGAAATAATTTTGGTTCTGACTCATCCAATCTTGAACAATTAAATCACCAGGCAGAGCGGCATACAGCTGTTCTTTAATGCTTTGGGTTTGCAGAACATCATTAACCTTAAGTCGTACCCCTGTTACGCTATCAGGGACTTTAAATAAAATCTGGGCTTGCTTAAGGCCAATAAATATTAAGCCGCTATCATATTGTTGCATATGGGTGTCAAACAGTCCTGTAATGGTAAATTGTTTGAGACGTGGTGTCATCCCAACTGGACTTACATTGCCATCGGGAGTAATTAGGGTAATTTTATCGCCAATTCCAGCACCCAGTTGATGCGCTAAATCTTTACCAATGACAATATTAAAACTTTCTTGATTTAAGCTGGCAAAGCTTCCAGCGATAATGGCTTGAGTAATATCATCAACTTTAGGTTCGTAGGTCGCATCCACGCCACGGATCAAAGCACCACTTACGCTCCCATCAAATGAAACTAAAGCCTGTCCATCGATATATGGCGCATAGTTGAGAATATTTTTGTTTTGGAGTGCTAATTTGCCTAGCGCCTGCCAATCGCTAATCGAGTTACTTGCCGAGGTGATTTGCATATGTGCGGTTACACCAATCATTTTATTGCGAATTTCTTTTTGAAAGCCATTCATAACCGATAAGACCGTAATTAGCGCTGCAACCCCCAAGGCAATCCCGATAATTGAAACTAAGGAGATAAATGAAACAAAACTATTCTTTTGCTTGGCGCGTAAATAACGCAAACCAACCATAAGTTCAAATTTACTAAACAGTATCATCTTGATAAGGACTTTCTAAATTTTGGATCATTTTAATTAAAAATTGTTTAATTTGCTCTGAATCAACATCCATTAATAATGCATCTTCATAAGCATCTTGAATTATCTGATGTAACTCTTCAATATTTTCGCGCATGACTTTGATTTTCTCAGTGCATGAAATAATCTCACCATTAGAGCGATGCCAAGTAGGAATTTGTAGCGACATGTTTAATTATGTTTTTTCTTTTTTTTGCTAGCCGTCGTACTTTTAGTAGATTTATGCACTGTGCTTTTGTTGCGTCGGTTAGATTTATTGGATTTTGATGATGATCTACTCCGTGAGCTAGCTCTGCCATGGCGTTTACCGCTGGCGCGTGCTGCAACTGGGAGTGCTTGATCGCGCACATTTTGAAAACTTTGTACCGCTGAATTACCGCTGTCATCTTGAGTTTCTTGTACAATTCGTTTGGCACCATTGAAATGCTTGGTCCAGTAGCCGCTTAAGTCAGTGATTTGGATGGTTTCACCAGTGCGTGGTGATTGAATAAATTTATTACCACCTAAATAAATTCCGATATGTGTATTTGAACCGCGTGAGGAGTTGAAGAAAATTAGGTCTCCAGGTTGTAATTGATCAATGCTAACTCGTTTACCAACTTTTGCCATTTCAGCAGCTGTACGCGGTAAGTTAATTCCGAGTGATTTATTAAAAACATAGCGCACAAAACCGCTACAGTCCATACCTGTATCAGGAGTATTACCACCCCATTTATAAGCAATTCCCATTAAACTTACCGATTGCAATAGCATATTGCTAATGGCGTCTTGAGATTGTTGGGATTGAGCATTATTATCGTTCTGGCTATTTCTAGCGGGCTTAGTTACGTTTGCATTGGAGGATGAATTGTCTGGGGTGTCATTAGCGCTAGCAACAGCTGCAATAGGATCACTGGAATTATCATTATCCGCAAATGCAGGACTACTACTAAATAGGGTAAAAGCCCCTAAGACTAAGCAGTTAATTAAATTTTTAGGTTTTAATATTTTCATTGTTCTATTTTTGTAATGGGGTTAGCTAGAAAATTCTAGTCTTGGAGCATTAAAAATGCAGTAAATTTAGGTATTTAATCCATCATTTTCGCATATATCAAAAGATTTTTCAATAAAAAAACCACTACCGAGGTAGTGGTCAGCTAAAGCTACAAGCTTTATAGGCTATAATACATTTGCATTTCAACTGGATGAGTTGTCATGTGTAACTTAGTTACTTCATGCATTTTAAGTTTAATATAGCTATCAATCCACTCATCTGAGAAAACACCACCGCGAGTTAAGAACGCACGATCTTTATTTAGGTGGTCTAATGCCATTTCAAAATTAGAGCAAACTTGAGGAATTAGCGCTAATTCATCTTCAGGTAATTCATAGAGATTAATGTCCATCGCTTTACCTGGATCAATTTTGTTAATAATTCCGTCAATACCAGCCATTAATAAAGCACTAAACGCTAAATATGGATTAGCTAGTGGATCTGGGAAACGCGCTTCAAGGCGTCGACCTTTTTCAGATGCGCTAAATGGAATACGAATCGCCGCAGAACGGTTACGTGCTGAGTAAGTCATAATTACAGGTGCTTCAAAGCCAGGTACTAAACGTTTGTATGAATTAGTTGATGGATTGGTAATTGCATTTAAGGCTTTGGAGTGTTTGATAATTCCGCCAATATAATGTAACGCAGTTTCAGATAAATTAGCGTATTCTTTACCCGCAAATAAATTTTTGCCATCTTTCCAGATTGATTGATGTACATGCATACCTGAACCGTTATCGCCAACAATTGGTTTTGGCATAAAGGTAACAGTTTTACCATAACGATGAGCGGTATTGCGTAGTACGTATTTGAAAATTTGTGACCAATCAGCGCGCTCAACTAAGCTACTGAATTTAGTTCCAATTTCACATTGACCAGCGGTTGCAACTTCATGATGGTGAACTTCAACTGGAATACCTAGTTCTTCAAGCGCCAAACAGGCCGCTGAACGTAAGTCTTGATGTGAATCCATTGGTGGAAGTGGGAAATAACCACCTTTAATGCCTGGACGATGCCCAGTGTTTCCGCCATCGATTTCTTTATCTGAGCTCCATGCGGCTTCGTCAGCATTAATTTTATAATGGCAACCACTCATGTCAGCGCCCCAAGTTACCGAGTCAAAAATGAAAAATTCTGGTTCTGGACCAAAATAGGCTGTATCAGCTAAGCCGCTTTCTTTAATGAATTTTTCAGCTTTTTTGGCAATTCCACGTGGACAACGGTCATATGATTCCATGGTAGAAGGTTCAATTACATCGCAGGTTACAAACAATGTCGCATCATCAAAGAATGGGTCAAAGCGTACGGTAGATACATCAGGACGTAATAACATGTCAGAAGCTTCAATACCTTTCCAGCCCTCAATTGATGAACCATCAAATGGTTGACCGATTTTGAATAAGTCTTCACTTACTGCACTAACTGGCAATGTAACGTGATGTTCTTTACCGATGGTGTCGCTAAACCGTAAGTCAAGAAACTTAATTTCGTTTTCTTTAATTAATTTTTCAATTTTATGAAATGCGCTCATTTAAATTCCTTGTAAGAAAGGTGGGTAAAATAATTTGAACCGTAAGATGTAATTATATCTTAAAATGTTGCTATGCACCAAATAAAATTGCTGAATTTGTAGCAGTTATTTGCAAATAATTTACGTTGGCTTGCGGTATAATCAGCTCCTTAGTTTTAAAAACACTTGATATTAAAGAGATTATGGATAAAAAATACGAAATTAATAAGCTAAATAAACGCTTACGGGCTAACGTTGGAAAAGCCATCAATGATTATAATATGATTGAAAATAACGATGTAATTATGGTTTGTCTTTCAGGTGGTAAAGATAGTTATGCGATGTTGGATATTTTGTTGGGCTTACAAAAAGCTGCACCAATTCAATTTAAGCTAATCGCGGTTAACTTAGATCAAGGTCAGCCAGGCTTTCCTAAAGATATTTTACCAGCCTATCTTGAGTCGCTTGGGGTTGAGTATAGAATAATCAATGAAGATACTTATTCTACCGTACATCGTGTGATCGCCGAGGGTAAAACGACTTGTGGCTTATGTTCGCGCTTACGACGAGGTATTTTGTACCGTGTGGCGAAAGAACTTGGCGCAAGTAAAATTGCATTAGGGCATCATCGCGATGATATTTTAGAGACCTTATTTTTAAATATGTTCTATGGTGGTAAGCTCAAAGGCATGCCAGCTAAGTTAATTAGCGATGATGGTAATAATATCGTGATTCGTCCACTGGCATATTGTGTCGAAAAAGATTTAATTACATATGCTCAAGTTCGTGAATTCCCGATCATTCCATGTAATTTGTGTGGTTCGCAACCCAATTTACAACGTCAGGTAATTAAAGAAATGTTGCAAGAGTGGGGTAAGCGTTATCCTGGGCGAATTGAGTCGATGTTCCGTGCCATGCAAAATGTAATTCCATCGCATTTGATGGATACCACTAAATATGATTTCAGTGGCTTAAAAACCGATGGAATTGCACATCCAGATGGCGATATTGCTTTCGATAAAGAAGAGTTTCATCAGGTTCAGGGAATTAGTTTTCCGCAAAGTGCTACGGAGTAAGCTTTTTACGTTAGCAAGATTCTAAATTGAATACCGTGCTGAGATTTATTCCTCTAACCAACCTAGATAATAACATCAAGGTGTTAATGCTTGGTTTTGTAATTCTTGCTCTCGTTGGTAGTAGTCAAGTAATCATTAACTACCGAATTCTAAATAAATTTTCTATAACTAGACCTTAAATTTCATATATTTTATTGCATTTGCTTGGTTTATAACGCAGAAAAAACACTGGCTTAGAGTTAATCTAAGCCAGTGTTTTTGGATTTATTTCGCTGTGTTTAATTAGCACATGATTTATTTTTAGCTATTTAGTGGTTAATACGTTTTTTCTGGGCTTTTTTCTGGAAGACATACAGCATTGACAATGCAAATAACCAGAGCGGTGTAACAATCACGCTCATGCGCATATCATCAATCCACAACATAATAAACATCACCATCACCAAAAAACACATCGCAAAAATATTGCTAAATGGGAATAAAATTAATTTATAGTCAATTTTTTCAATTGGCGTATGTTTACGGAAGTAAATTTGGGTTAACAGAATTAAAAACCATACCGTGAGAATTGCGCAGGTGGCAATAGTTAGTAAGTACATAATTGCTTGTTCGGGGAAAATATAATTTACCGCAACGCTGATTAAAATGCATACACTAGTAAATAAAAGCGCATTGCGGGGGATATTTACATTATTGGTTAAGGCAAATTTACTTGGTGCTGAGCCTTGTTTGGCTAAGCTAAAGAGCATCCGTGAACCAGCATATAAGCAGCTATTAAATGCCGATAAGGCCGCAGTAATTGCCACCGCATTCATGACATCGGCCGCTTGATTTATCCCAATTTGTTTAAACACATCGACAAATGGGCTAACATGCGCATTTAGTTTGTTAAAGGGATATAAGCAAATAATTGCAATCATTGTTAAAACATAAAATAGAATAATCCGTAAGATTACACCGCTAATGGCACGTGGAATGCTTTTACGTGGGTTTTCGGCTTCACCAGCAGCGATTGACACAAATTCAGTCCCGCCAAATGAGAAAATAACGATTGCCAACGAAAAGAAAAAGCCTTTTGTGCCACTTGCAAAGAACACATCCAGACTTTGGTAACTATGTAAGTTTTCAACTGTGCCAGCGTGAATGTGCGGATTGAAGGTTACCAAATACGCACTGAAGAACAACATCATTAAAATTGCCGCAATTTTGATCCCAGCAAACCAAAATTCAAATTCACCAAACATTTTGACACTGACTAATTGTACGGAGGTAAATACCGCCAGTAATCCAAGACAAATTAGCCAATGTGGCAACCCAGGTATCCAATAATCGAGGAAGAATGTGACCGCGGTTAATTCAACCATACATACCACGGTATATTCAAACCATGCTGTCCAGCCGGCAATAAATCCAGTGTAGTTATTAATATAGCGATTGGCATAGTCACTAAATGAACCTGAGGATGGGTGATGGACGGTCATTTCGCCAAGCGCGCGCATAATAATGTAGATGACGATACCGCCTAAAATATAGGATAAAATAATTGAAGGACCTGTGGATTGAATCGATTTAGCCGCACCAAAAAATAAACCCGTTCCAATTACACCGCCTAAGGCAATCATTTGGATATGGCGATTTTTTAGTTTGCCTTGTAATTTGTTATTTTTATCATGCATGCTGTGAACCTCCAAATTTTAATTTACAAAAATATGCCAGACTAAGAAGAGCTAACCAAATTGGAGCAATAATTATTGCCATTTTAAAACTAGGCATGAAATACATAATTGTTGCAACCATTACTAAAAACGCTACCGCAATAATTGAACTTAATGGATAAAGTATAGTTTTGTAGCTGCTCTCGCCTTTAAATTTACGTTTAAAGCAAGCGTGGGTAATCAAGATAGTAATCCAATTAATAATCGCGGCGATGGTTGCCACGGCTAATAAGATATTAAAAATCTGTTTTGGATATAGATAATTTAACCAGACGGTGACAGCAATACAGATGATCGAGAACACTATTGCTGTGCTAGGAATTCCTTTTAGGGATAATTGTTTAAATTGTTTCGGTGCGTTACCTTGTAGGCTTAGGTTGTAAACCATGCGCGCCGTGCCGTAAATTCCGCTATTCAAAGAGGATAACGCAGCAGTGATCGCAACTAAATTCATTAAGCTAGCGGCCTTACTAATTCCAATCTGTTGAAATACATCCACAAATGGACTGATCTGGGCATTAATTTTATTCCATGGGTATAAGCACATGATAATGGCTAGGGTGGCTAAATAAAAGAGTAAAATTCTTATGATAATGCCATTAATTGCCAGTGGGATTGTTTTTTTGGGGTTTTCGGCTTCACCAGCGGTGATTCCGACTAATTCGGTTCCACCAAATGAAAACACGACCACCACAAAGGAAAATAAGAAGCCACTCCAGCCATGCGCAAAAAAGCCGCCATATTCCCATAAATTAGCCACATTTGAGACACCTTGATTACTACTTGGTGAGAAACTTAAAATATACACGCCGAATAAAATTAGGCAGATTACCGTCAGTACTTTAATTCCAGCGAACCAAAATTCAAATTCGCCAAACCATTTTACATTGAGTAAATTGATCCCTGTAAAGATCAGCATTACAACTAAGGTGATTACCCAATGCACCGAATTTGGGAACCAATAATCCATAAAAATGCTGGTAGCAGTTAATTCAAGCATGCAAACGATGATGTAATTAAACCAGTAATTCCAGCCTGAAATGAAGCCTGCATATGAACCGATGTATTTGTAAGCATAGTAGCTAAATGAGCCTGAGCTGGGTTCGGCAACCGCCATTTCGCCTAATGCGCGTACAATGATATACATCATTACGCCTCCAATCGCATAGGAGAGCAAAATCGCTGGTCCTGCGAGTTGAATTGATTCACCAGCGCCAAAGAAAAAGCCTGTTCCGATCGCACTACCTAAGGCGATCATCAAAATATGGCGGGTAGTTAATCCATGTTTTAGTTTATTAGGCATCCTTAATTAATCTCCGTTAGACTGTTTAAATCAATTCCAATTAGTGGAAACACGGTGTTAAGCCCATGTGGAATGGCTTTATTGACGCCAGGGCGAATTTTACGATAGCTTTCTTGTTGATGGAAATCACTCCCGAGGCTGGCAAGTAAATCACAATGCCGACAAAGCGCGGCAATATTTTCTTCATCTTGCAGGCTATGTGCACTACTGATTACTTCAATACCTTGACCACCATAAGATTTAAATTCTTCAATTAAGCGAATTAATTTCGTGCGCGTAAAACTATAGCGCCCAGGGTGTGCAATTACCGCTACGCCGCCGCTTTGTTTAATCCAAGCTACGGCATCGGCTAAATTCGCCCAAACTTGTTGGGTAAAACCAGGTTTACCAGGAGCTAAGAATTTATCAAAGGCTTTGCCTGCTTTGGCATGTCCATTGGCGATTAGCCAGTGATTAAAATGGGTGCGACTAAGTGCTTCGGGTTGCTTAGCTAAGGCTAGGGCACCTTCAAATGCGCCGTGGATACCAACTTTAGCCAGATTTGCGCCAATGCGCCGCCCACGCTCAACTCGCGAGGCACGGAGCTTGGCTAATTCGCTGACTAATTGCGCATTATTTTCGTCAATTCCTAAACCAACGATATGGATTAAGGTGTTTTTTTGCCAAGTTACCGAAATTTCTACTCCAGCAATTAATTTGATGCCGAGTTCTTTGGCAATTTCGCGCGCTTCGCTAATTCCGTCAACGGTGTCGTGATCGGTAAGTGCTTGAAATTGAACACCATTAGCTTTAGCCATTTCTAAGACTTCGCGTACGCTATGTGCGCCATCGGAATAGGTGCTGTGACAATGTAGATCGATTGGTAAGTATTTTTTTTCCATGCGTGGTTCTTGTCTATAAAAAATAGCTACCTCAAAATGATAGCTAATAAGACGTAATGATATATCATTACGCTCAAATGGTGCAAATAAAACCTTTAATTAGGCTTTAAATCAGCTGCTTATCTTAGTTAAATTCTTTAGCCATTTCTAAAGTACGTGCATAACAATTTTGCATGGCGTGTTTCATCATTAAATGAAGCTGTTCACGTTCAAAAGTTAGTACTCCTTGTTCGGTTGCGCCTTTTTTGGAAGTAACACGTGCACGATGTTCACTAATGGCAATTTCTGGATTTGCGTCGAGTAAAGCGGAGCTACCGCTAATTACCTGTTTAACCAGCGCTGTTGCTTGTTGTCGCTCAAAACCAAATTCACTTACCGCATTTTCAATTAAGCCTTCCATGAAGTAATAGACAAAAGCAATTGAACTACTACTAACGGGAACTATTTTATCAATTTCGGCTTCATTTTGAGCATGATAGGTCATGCCAACGGTTGTGAAAATTTGACCCACGATTTGTTCTTCGTCGGCGCTGATTGTATCGGGTGCGTAGAGTGCGGTAATTCCCTTGCCTACGCTGGATGGCGTGTTTGGCATGCTGCGAATAATTCGTGGATTATTTAACCAAGAATTAATGCTGTTAATTGAAAGTCCTGCCATCACCGAAACAATTAAACAATTACTAATTTTATCCTTAATTGCACTGCAAGATTCCTTGGCTTGTTGTGGTTTAATCGCAAGTACTAGGATATCATCATGCTTGAGTGTGTAGTCCAGAGTTGCTGTAACTTGAATATTTGGATAGATCGATTTTAGGCGTGCGGCTTTTTCCAAATTGCGTTGAATTACTTCAATTTTAAATTGTGGGTTGTTTACTAATCCCGCAAAAATGGCTTCGGCCATATTGCCACCACCCAAAAAAATAAGTTTAGTTGTCATAAGTTCGTGCTCCAAAAATATTGCTTCCGATGCGGACTAAGGTTGCACCAGCTTTAATTGCCAATGGATAGTCAGCGGACATACCCATTGAAAGCTGATCAAAATTACCGAGTCCTTGAGTGTTTAGTTGTTCAAGATAGCGCCCCAGTTGTTGAAATTGGGCTTGGATAAGTTGTTGATCATTAGTTGCGCTCGCCATTCCCATTAGTCCACGTAATTTAAGGCGTGTAAATTGCATAATTGCTTGAGCTAGTTGGATTAATTCTTGCCAATCATTAACCCCTTGTTTGTTAGACTCTTGGCTAATATTCACTTCAATTAGAACTTGGAGCGGAGCTAATTCTGCTGGGCGTTGATCATTGAGGCGTTTGGCATGTTGTAATTTAGTAATGGTATGCACCCAGCTAGCTTGCTGAGCAATTAATTTCGTTTTGTTACTTTGGATATTGCCAATGAAATGCCATTCAATGGCTAAATCTGTCAGCTCGGCAACTTTTTTCTCTAATTCCTGTGGGTAACTTTCGGCAAATTTACGTTGACCGTGGGCATAAGCTTGATGAATTAAAGCACTAGGAAAAGTTTTACTCACTGCGATGAGCTCGACTTTTTGGGTGTGAGCAATAGCGTCAATTGCGGCTTGAGCGTGTTGTAGATTTTGAGCGATATTCGGCATTTTAGGATATTTACGAAAAGTAATTAAGAGTAATAATTATAGCATAGCCCGTGTATTTTACGCCGATTGATTACAAATCTTGATCGTGGCGGCGAGTGCTTAGAAATTATACGAGGCGATGGTTTCCATAAAAAAGAAATTTCCACCATTGGTGACATCCCAAGTCGGTGCAGTTGCGTAATCGGCTTCCCAATGTAAAATCAGTCCTTTTAATCCATCTAGACGTGGTTTATATTTGATATCAATATCATATTCATTCAGAGGGCTGGCAGTGAGAAATTGCTCAAAGGCTAATTCTAACTTGAGGTCTTCATTTAGAATTTTAAAGGTAGTTGCAACACGCCATGAATTGCCCGCACCCTGTTCGATCATCCCAGCACCTAAACCTGAAGTATATAATGGATCATTAACAATGGTATATGAATATGGCGAGACAAAGCCACCTTGATAGTAAGAGTTATTTGAACCAAACATTCCGTCATACGATACTTCAGCATTAAACCAATAGCTATAATTATAGCCAAACTTACCCCCAGCCAAATAACTATCAGGGGAACCGTAACCAGCTTGTTGCATATTATTGCTACTCATACCCCAAGTATTTTGATTTCCAGCTTGAATACCAAAATTAAACTTGTTATCTTGGTTGAGGTGGTAGACATAATTAGAATCAGCATATAGAGTATTTGCATACCCAGCAAAACTATAACCCCACAAATTTAAGGTGTAATCTTCAACTGGTTTGAAAACGCCACCAATTGCATATGATCCGTCACTCGTTGCGCTAGTGGGTAAAACCCAGCCATTGCCATTAAAACCTTTGTTATACATGGTTAATTGGTTATAATTATTGGAACCCATCTCTTGATAAGCATTGGTGGCAACACCGACTAAGCGCCAGTTATTGGAGACTTGATAATTAGCCAGTATGCCTTGGAAATCTCCAGACACCAACATAGCATCATCATAAGAATTCATCCATGGCGTTTCGAGAAAAATCCAGCCTGCATCAACTTGGAATTTATTGGATAATTGGTATTCAAGATAGAGCTCAGATGGTGTAAAAACTTGGCTATTGGGTAATAAACTATATGAAATATCACCAGATAAATAACGATAGCCTGGCTGTAAAAATGGGTTAATCATTTCTAGCATACCCCCAATTGCAAATCCACCCACGTGACCAGATTGCATAAACAGATTAGCACCATAGCCGTAGTTGTTATTTGGTACATTTAGCACCGTCCATGAAGCTAAGCCGACAGCATTATAAGTTCCATTGGTGAAAAATTGCTCCAATAAGCCTTTGTTAGTTACGTCGCTTTCGGTTAAATGTTGTGTTCCAC
The DNA here is from genome assembly GCA_019744945.1 of Burkholderiales bacterium. Lineage (GTDB taxonomy): Bacteria > Pseudomonadota > Gammaproteobacteria > Burkholderiales > UBA11063 > Aquella. The sequence goes on along the minus strand of JAIETT010000254.1, from coordinate 11,230 downwards.
CGCCACTTGGAGCGTGATTATATGGATTCATAATATAGTTATTAACGCTAATGTAATCATCATGATAGACATTAGGTATGCAAATGCCATTTTCATCGCGAGTGCATTCTGTAATGTTATTGTCAATGGACGGGCTACTTTCTTGTGCGATTTTAGTGGCTAGTGTAAGTGCATTAACTGCGCTATTGGAACTAATTAAGAATAAAGACATTATTAAAATATTTCGGCTTTTAGGTTTAATCCACATCTATTTTACCTCAGGAGTTATTTCTATTAAATTAATGTCAGAAGTTGTTTTATTGGTGAAAGAGGTCTATGAAAATATAAACATAAGTAAATTTTAGTAATATATCAGCACAATCAAAAAATGCTCACTAGTTAACGTTTAAAGTTCATTAACTTAGTGAGCATTTATTTGACTAATTCAAATTTTAGATTTTTGCAATCAGTTGATCTGCAGATTAGTTAGCAGCATTAACTTGCTGAATTCCTGCGACTAACCATTTAGCCCCATCAATTCCAGTTGGTTTGACAAAATGCCAGATTTCGCTAAAATCCACAACCGGTGAATTTGGTGATTCACTAACCTTACCAAAGAATTTAGCACTTGCTACATATTGACCATTTTCAATTGTTGACTGTAAATATTGGCAATCTAGTTGGCTAAAATCAGCAACATAATCATTTTCTGTAATTAATGATTTCATTTCAGCATATAACGCTGGTGTCATGTATTTAGCAACTTCAGAAACATTTTCTGGTGTATTCATGCTTTGGATATGCAAGAACATGCCTTTAGCTTGACGTAGGAAAAATTGCGCCTCAACTCCATCCGCCATGCGTTCCATATTTTGATTATTGGCTGCTTGTGCGGCGTTACCATTATTCTGCGTTTGCGCTGCATTATTAAAATTAGCATTGTCACGGCGAATATTTGGAATTTGAAACCCGTTGTTAGTCGGCGCTGCACCATTAAAATTAGCGGAATTGGTTGCAGGAGTAGTTTTACGACGGAAAATCATTAATCCAATCACGAGTAACATTCCAAGAATTCCAATGACACCCCACGGAATGCTGCTGCCTGAGCTTTGGCTGGCAGTCGAGCTTTCATTTGAATTCATTGCTTTACCCAGTAAGTAGCCACCAACGGCACCAGCGGCTGCACCAGCTACCACGCTACCCACACCAAGACCCTGTTTTTGAGGTTGTGCTGCACCAGTAGCAGTGTTAGCACTTGGTTGATAGTTGGACTGCGAGGTGGTGTTACTGCGTTGCATACCAAGATTGCTAGATTTTCCCATCCGAGCGGCAAATGCGCTTTGCGAAAAAAGTAAAGCACTAGTTAATAAAATTACGCCAAGTTTTTTAGATGTGTTTTTCATAAATATCAATATTCTCTCAAAAATTATTTCACTCTGTGGACACAAAACCAAAATGCGCCAAAGTATGACTAGTCACTATTCTACCACGTGGCGTACGTTGAAGTAAACCATTTTGCATTAAGTAGGGTTCAATTACGTCTTCAATTGTGTCAGTTGATTCACCGATAGTAGCGGCTAAATTTTCTAGTCCCACAGGCCCACAATCAAATTTTTCGATGATTGCGCTTAATAGTTTGCGATCCATTAAATCCAGCCCGAGGTGATCAACATCCAACATCTCTAAAGCGGCATTGGCAATCGCGAGGCTGACAATACCATCACTTTTAACCTCTGCGTAATCACGGATGCGCCGTAATAGACGATTAGCAATCCGTGGTGTTCCACGTGAACGGCGTGCAATTTCTAGTGCACCATCTTCGGTAATGTTCATATTTAATAACCGAGCGGAACGTTTCACCACAATCGTTAGCTCTTCGGCGCTATAAAATTCTAGTCGTGAAATTATGCCAAAGCGATCACGGAGTGGATTGGTGAGCATACCTGCGCGGGTGGTTGCGCCAATTAACGTAAAAGGCGGTAGGTCAATTTTAATTGAACGCGCAGATGGACCCTCGCCAATCATAATATCTAATTGAAAATCCTCAAGTGCTGGGTATAAAACCTCTTCAATTAATGGTGACATTCGATGAATTTCGTCAATAAAGAGCACGTCATTGGCCTCTAGATTAGTCAATAGCGCGGCTAGGTCACCTGGTTTATCCAAAATTGGGCCTGAAGTTTGGCGTAGGTTAACGCCCATTTCACGCGCGATAATGTGGGCTAGCGTAGTTTTACCTAGTCCAGGTGGACCAAATAATAATACGTGATCCAGAGCTTCATTGCGTTGTTTGGAAGCCTGAATAAATATTTCTAGTTGTTGTTTAATTTTTGCTTGACCGATATAATCGGCTAATTCTTTAGGGCGTAATGCACGATCTAGAATTTCTTCTGCGGGATTTAATTTAATTGGTGCGGTAATTCTGGTTTCAGCGACCAGATTATCGGTTTTAATCATGCTGGTACAACTTAATATAGTTTAATAATTTGGGGAGAGTTAATTGTATTGGTGTGAATGGAGATAAAAAAACATACGGCGAACCGTATGTTTTTAAGGTTTTTTATACATGAGCTTTGATGTAATCAATTGCTTTTTGTACAGTTGTAATTGTTTCAGCATCTTCATCAGGAATTTCGCAGCCGAATTCTTCTTCTAAAGCCATAACTAATTCAACTGTATCTAATGAATCAGCACCTAAATCTTCGATAAACGAAGCATCATCTTTAATGGTAGCTTCATCAATGCCTAATTTGTCAGCAACAACTTTTTTTACTTTAGCTTCAATATTTTCCATGCGTGGACCTTTCTAAAATTTTATAATTCTGTATTCTGATATAAATAAATGTACAAGACATTTATAAAAACAAGTTTGACCTGTAAGTCAATATAATAATAGAAAAAATTGGTTGGCGTCAAATAAAAAATGCACTTTTTTACTAATTGGCGATAAAAAATAAAAAAAAACTCGATAATACGGTAAAATACCCACTGTGTTTGTTTATTAAATGGTCTTTAACTCAATTTGAAAGCATAGAATGGATATTGATGAGATTGGTACGGATAATCTTGAGTTATGTTATCTAGATGAGATTATTATTGAGGGACAGTCTGTTAGTGGCAAAAAATTTCGCCCTAGTGATTGGGTTGATCGATTATGCGGTGTTTTGGCAAATTTTGAACAACATAAAGTATTCTACTCGCCATTTTTACGCCCGATGATGTTTAAGAATATGCAGTGTGTAGCGGTTAAGCGTCAGTTGGAAGAGTTATTTCCCGATGTTTTCATCTATTTAATGCAATTTGCGCGTGACAACCAATTGGTAGTTACCGATTGCGCAAATTTTAAATTAAAAGCTAAAGCAGAATAAGTTATGCAAATACTAGTTTTAAATGGACCTAATTTAAATTTACTTGGCTTGCGTGAGCCAGAAATTTATGGACGGGTTAGCTTGGCGCAAATCGCCGATGAATTAAAAAATATAGCCACTAATCTTGGTGCTGACTTAGAATTTATGCAAAGTAATCATGAGGGAGTCTTAGTTGATCGTATTCAAGAATGTTTAACTACGCCAGTTGATATGATTATTATTAACCCCGCGGCTTTTACGCATACTAGTGTCGCAATTCGTGATGCTCTATTAGCTGTGGCGGTTCCCTTTATTGAGATTCACTTATCAAACGTTCATGCGCGTGAAGATTTTCGACAGCATTCGTATTTTTCGGATGTTGCAGTTGGGGTAATCTGCGGACTTGGTGCTTATGGCTATCAGGCTGCTTTAAATTATGCAATTAACTTTTTAAAAATGAGGAAATAAATGATGGACATCAAAAAAATTAAAGCGATCGTTGATTTAATTAAAGAATCAGGCATTGCGGAATTAGAAATTAGTGAGGGTGATGATAAATTACGCGTCTCTTGTGTGTCAAGTGTTGCGCCACAGGTAAACTACGCTCCTACACCAGTGCAGCAAGTTACTTTAGCAGCCGCGCCTAGTGCCCCACTTGCAGCAGTAGTCGAAATTGATGATACTCCTGCCGCTGGAACTACGATTGATTCACCAATGGTTGGAACTTTTTATCGTTCAGCATCGCCGACTAGTGCGCAATTTGTTGAAGTTGGTCAAGAGGTTAAAGTTGGTCAAGTTTTATGTATCATTGAAGCCATGAAACTAATGAACCAAATTGAATCAGATAAAGCTGGTGTGCTTAAAGAAATTTTAGTTAAAGATGGTAGCCCTGTTGAATACGGTCAACCATTATTTGTCGTGGCTTAAGCTTAACCGTAAAGGGAAAAGAAGATGTTTGAAAAAGTTCTGATTGCTAATCGTGGTGAGATTGCATTGCGCGTACAGCGTGCTTGCCGAGAATTAGGTATCAAATCGGTGGTGATTTATTCTGAAGCTGACCGCGACGCTAAATATGTGAAGTTAGCCGATGAGGCGGTGTGTATTGGACCTGCGCGTTCGGCACAAAGTTATTTAAACATTCCATCGTTGATTGCGGCTTGTGAAATTACTAATGCTCAAGCGGTTCATCCTGGGTTTGGCTTTCTATCTGAAAATGCTGAATTTGCACGTCGTGTAGAGGAAAGTGGTTTTGTATTTATTGGACCACGTCCAGATGCGATTGCAACCATGGGTGATAAGGTAAAAGCTAAAGAAGCCATGATTAAAGCTGGGGTACCTGTGGTACCAGGCTCTGATGGTGAATTACCGAATGACGATAACGCTGTAATTGAAATAGCACGGAAAGTTGGTTATCCTGTAATTATTAAAGCCGTATCAGGTGGTGGCGGTCGCGGTATGCGCGTTGTTCATGAAGAAAGTGAACTGATTAATGCGCTAGAAATTACCCGTAGTGAAGCTTTAGCTGGATTTGGTAATGCTGCGGTATATATGGAGCGTTATTTAACTACACCACGCCATATTGAGATTCAAATTTTGGCTGATGAGTATGGTAATGCAATTTATCTTGGTGAACGGGATTGTTCGATGCAACGTCGTCATCAAAAAGTAATTGAAGAAGCTCCTGCACCGGGTATTACGCCAGAAGAACGCCGTAAAATTGGCGAAGCTTGTGTGGCGGCCTGTAAATTAATTCGTTATCGCGGTGCTGGGACATTTGAGTTTTTATATGAAAATGGTGAGTTTTTCTTCATTGAAATGAATACGCGAGTTCAGGTTGAACATACCATTACCGAAATGATTACTGGCATTGATATTGTTAAAGAGCAACTCTACATTGCCAGCGGTGAAAAATTACGTTATACTCAAGATGATGTAAATTTGAAAGGTCATTCGATTCAATGTCGGGTAAATGCCGAAGATCCATTTACTTTTGTACCATCACCAGGTAAGATTGAATCGTGCCATTTTGCTGGTGGTAATGGCGTACGGGTTGACTCGCATGTTTATGCTGGTTATAGTGTACCGCCATATTATGATTCAATGATTGCCAAATTAATTGTGCATGGTGAAGATCGCCAAACCGCAATTAATAAAATGCTTGGCGCTTTGAAAGAAACTTCTTTTGCGGGAATTAAAACAAATATTCCATTGCATCAAGAAATGCTGGAAGAGCGTGGTTTTGTTGAAGGTGGTCAGTCGATTCACTATCTAGAGGGTTATTTAAAAAACCGCAAGTAGCGTGTAAATTAAAAGCATGGATTAGTCCATGCTTTTTTAACTTAGGACAATAATGAGTTTTAAACAAATAATTATAAATATAGATTCACAGCGTGCCGAACAGCTTTCGGATATTTTCTTTGATTTAGGCGCGTTATCCGTCAGTATTGAGGATGAGCATGAAGGAACTGAGTTAGAGCAGCCGATTTTTAATGAGCCAGGTATGATTGTTGAAGCGCTCTGGGAACATAGTAAAGTTGTGGTGTTGTTTGATGATTTAGCCGATGTGGCGAGTTTAGTTAGCGCTGCAGAAATTGAATTAGATGCTACGTTTAGTTATGTTCAAGAAAATGTTGATGACCAAGATTGGGTCCGTTTAACCCAAAGTCAATTTGAACCAATTGAGGTTACGCCTAATTTGTTTATTGTGCCATCTTGGCATAGTATTCCCAACGCAAATGCGACAGGAATTATTCTTGATCCTGGCTTAGCTTTTGGGACTGGTTCTCATCCAACCACCTTTATGTGTTTACGCTGGATTGCTGAAAATATTATACCTGAACTTGAAGTTTTGGATTATGGCTGTGGTTCGGGAATTTTGGCAATTACCGCCAAAAAAGTTGGTGCTAAGCTGGTTGATGGGGTTGATATCGACGCACAAGCGATTGAGTCAAGTTTGTATAATGCTGAAGTTAACCAAGTAATGGTAAACTTTTGTTTGCCGAATCAATTTGTGGCTAAGCAATATGATGTGGTGATTGCCAATATTTTATCCAATCCATTGAGAATGTTAGCCAGTGCTTTAGCGTCATATGTTAAACCGTGCGGACAAATTATTTTATCTGGTATTCTTGAGAGTCAAATTGAGGAAATGTGTGAAATTTACGCACAGTGGTTTGTGATGTCAACGTACACCATCCAAGAAGGTTGGGCATGTTTACATGGCGTGAAAAAGTAGATTTAGGTAGGTTAATTAAGCTAAAGTTACTGCTGGTGTAATTTAAATTTACATTTAAAGTCGCTACTTAACTGAATTTCTGTAGAGGTTTTTTGTTTGCGTTAGATAGATATTTCTAGTATTTTAGATTAATTTTGTTTCAGAGTGGTAATGATAATGCAAAAAATGGCATTCTTTGATATTGATGGTACTTTAACGCGCCCAGATGGCTCAATTGCTCCAGCGGTAATTGCTGCGGTAAAAGCCGCCGCCAAGAATGGGGTTAAAATTGTTTTAGCTAGTGGTCGTCCAACGTTTGGGATGCTTGAACTGGCGCGAACTTTTGGCTTGGATGAAAGCGATGGTTATGTGATTTCATATAATGGCTGTGGAATTTATCATGTTCCAACTGGTAAATATCTAGTGCAACATTATGTAAAAAAAGAAACCTTATTGTTACTTGATACTGAAATTCAGCGTTATCCAAATATTTCGCCGATTTTTTATGATAATGAACAAATTCTGACAACTAAGCGGAATTATTATGTTGATTTTGAAGCCGAGTTAAATAATAGCTTAGCTTATGAGCGCGATTATTATCCCGATGGGAGTCCGAAATTAATTTGGGCGGCTGAGGTGAGTGAATTAGATTTAATTGAAACCCAGATTCAGCAAAAATTTAATACGCATTGTACAATTGCGCGTTCGTTACCATGTTTTTTGGAATTTACGCCATTAGGCATTGATAAAGGCGCTGCAATTCAGGAAATTTGTACGCTCTTAAATCATCCAATCGCAGCAACGGTCGCATTTGGTGATGGTAATAATGATAAGACAATGTTGCAAATGGCTGGCGTTGGTGTGGCGATGGAAAATGGACGTGCTGAAGTTAAAGCGATTGCGGATTATATCGCCCCAAGCAATCAACAAGATGGCGTAATTGTGGCAATTGAGAAATTTTTACTTTAGGAATAAAATTTCTAGCTAGCGAATGAGATGCTTTTTATGGAAAGAAATTATTTAAAATGAGCAAAAAAATAAATGCTAAGAACTTAAAGTACGTTTTACCCAGTTTTTTTACGGTACTAGCCATGATGTCTGCATTTTATGCAATTTTGCAAGCTGCCTCGGGGTTCTTTAGCCATGCCGCTTATGGTGTAATTGCGGCAATGATTTTTGATAGTTTAGATGGACGTACCGCACGTTTTACTAATACTTGTACTGCATTTGGTGCTTCGTTAGACAGTATTGCGGATATGATGGCCTACGGGGTTGCTCCAGCGATTATGATGTATTGTTGGGGTCTATTTCGTTTGGGCAAAATTGGTTATTTGGTGTGCTTTATATTTTGTGCCTGTGCTGGATTGCGCTTAGCACGCTTTAATGTAATGATTGGGATTGTTGATAAGCGCTTTTTTCAAGGTCTCTCATCAACCATCGCGGGTGGTTTTATTGTAACTTTTTTGTTGACCTGTGTGCAACATGGAGTTTATGGTTTACATACCTTGTATTTTGCCGCTGGATTAACTGTAGTTACTGCACTCTTAATGGTCAGCAATGTTAAATTTTATAGTTTTAAAGAAATTCACGGTTCACCCAAAATTATTGCCTTGGTTTTAAGTATCATCTTGGTTTTACTGGTTATGCTTACCTATAAATATAAAGGTTTAATCGTGTTTGGGCTTTTGGCTGGATACATCGGGATAAATTTATTATTACAGCCATTTTATAAAACGAAATTAGTTGTTAATTAAACAATTTAATTAGTGCGCTATTTACGCAAGACTAAGCTAATTTATGGTTGTTTTGTCTTTGTGGTTAATTGAATTGCTTGTTGTTCTAAGGCCCACAGAATATGTTCCGCAACTAATGGGCTGGCATGAGCCAACGCTAGTTCTAGGGCTTGCTGAATCGCTGCTGATTGTGCTGCATTACCCAAGCCAACCGCTATATTTCTTTGCCAAGCTTGATAGCCTATCCGTAAAATTGGGCTGCCTTGCAGACGTTGTTTAAATTCTGTTTCACTCCATGCAAATAGCTCCAGTAAACTACTTGAGTCAAGTTGGTTGCGGGGTGTAAAATCTTTGAGTGGACTTAGTTGGCTAAATTTATTCCATGGGCAAAATAACTGACAATCATCACAACCATAGATACGATTGCCAATTTTACTGCGTAGTTCAACTGGGATTGCGCCAGGGTTTTCAATGGTTAAATAAGCAATACATTTACGCGCATCTAAAACATAGGGCGTGACAAAAGCTTGGGTTGGACAAATTTCGAGACATTTTTGGCAACTTCCACAATGTTGGGTAGTAGCTTCATCTGGCGGTAGTGGCAGGCTGGTAAAGAGTTCTCCCAAAAAAAACATGCTACCGTGATTTTTATTAATTAGCAGGGTGTTTTTACCGCGCCAGCCATTGCCCGCTTGGGTAGCCAGTTGAACTTCCATAATTGGCGCTGAGTCGGTAAACACGCGATAGTTTTGCTCAAGCTGGTGAGTAGTGAGAAGCTGATTAATCCACAGGGCATATTTTTGTAATTGTTGTTTAACAACTTTATGATAGTCGCGCCCTAGTGCGTAGCTTGAGACATAAGCGTGGTTGCTATCCTTGAGCCGTTGCTGGTGCCGATTTATCTCTGCGCTTAAATAGGGCATTTTTACGGAAATAATCGCTAAAGTCGTTGTGTGTAGTTCAGCTGGGTGGTCTCTTAAATTTTGATTATTCTTAAGATAAGCCATTTCACCAGCGTAGCCATTATAAATAAATTCAGCGAACTTACTTTGCGCTTGCTGATCAATGATTATTGAGGAAATCTTAGCTTCCAAAAAGCCAAACTCAATGGCTTTGTCTTTAATCTGGTCTTTGAGTATGTTATAATTCACTTTTATTTTTCTATAAATACTAATATTTTATGCAGTATAAATTTATTTTGAATGATTTGGAGACTACCCAGCGCTTAGCTAAAGGGATAGCACAAGTGATTGTACCAAATTTTGTGGTTAGCTTAAGCGGTAACTTGGGCGCGGGTAAAACTACCTTAACTCGCGAGGTGTTACGTAACCTTGGTATCACTGGTTCAATTAAAAGTCCAACCTTTACCTTGGTTGAACCTTATCAATTGCCAGATTATACGCTTTATCATTTTGATCTCTATCGTTTTAGTGATCCTGAAGAATGGTTTGATGCTGGTTTTGATGAATATTTTTCAGTTCCGCAAGTTAGTTTTATTGAATGGGCCGAAAAAGCGCAGGGTTTAATTCCGCAAATTGATTGGCAAATTACAATTAGTTTTAAGCATAATCTTCGTGAATTAATTATTGATTCTTTAACTCTTACAGGTGATACATGTCTTACGAAATTGATCAACAGCGACGTAATTTAATTAAATTTGGAATGTTTTCAGGTTTAACTTTACTCATTAGTAGCAAAAAATCTGCGGCGGATAATTTAATCGATCAATTTGCTAATGACAGTACCAATCAAATTATTTCGGTACGGATTTGGCCATCAGATGTTTATACGCGTCTGACCATTGAAGCTGAGCAGGGAATTAAAGCCAAGTTTTTTAATCTTGCCAATCCCAATCGCTTTGTAATTGATATTTTAAATTCAACCTTGAATACGGTGTTAAAAAATCTCTCGAAAAATGAATTTAGCAATGATCCAATTATTAGTGGTATCAAAGTTGGTCAATTTAATCCAACCACGGTGCGAATTGTAATTTATGCAAAACAACTTGTGTCGGCACAAACTCAGACTATTGACCCAGTGCATTTGGGTAGTGTTAATTATAAATATCGCTATGTTTTTGATATGTATCCAGCCAATGCTGTAACTAATCATGATGAAAGCTCACCACTAAATGATCAGTTGTTGGCTTTTTTACAGCTGAATGCCGATCAAGATAAGCCTGGTGTTGAGTCAAGCGCTAAATCAACAATAGCGAAACGGGCACAAGATTATCCAGAAATTTCAGAACCTAATTCAAATTCGCAAGTTGAGCCACAAAAAGGTAAGCTGCTGGTGATGATTGATCCAGGGCATGGCGGGGAAGATCCTGGGGCAATTGGCGCACAGGGAACCAAAGAAAAACACATCGTTTTGGATATTGGTAAGCGGTTGCGTGATCTAATTAATGCGAGCAGCAATATGCAAGCGCAAATGACGCGTACACAAGATATTTTCATACCGTTAGGTACGCGAGTAGCAATTGCGCGCAAAGTTAAAGCCGATATTTTTGTTTCGGTTCACGCCGATGCTTTCACTTCACCCGCAGCACGTGGTTCGTCAGTGTTTGTGCTATCCGATAGTGGCGCAAGTAGTGCCTTTGCTAAATACATGGCGGTAAGCCAGAATAATTCGGACTTAATTGGTGGGATGTCATTTCAAACTCGCGATAGTGCGGTTAGTCGAATTTTATTAGATATGACGCAAAGTTTCACCATGCGTAAAAGTACCAAATTAGGACAAAGTATTTTGGCTCAACTTAAGCAAATTAATAAGCTACATAATCAAGATATTGAACGCGCTGGATTTGCGGTGTTAAAAGCTCCAGATATTCCCTCTATTTTGGTGGAGTCAGCCTTTGTCTCAAATCCAATTGAAGAAAATTTGTTACGTACCGAGGAATTTCGTCAGAAAGTTGCCCAGCAAGTTTTTGATGGCTTACAAAATTATGCCAAGACCAA
>JAIETT010000234.1 GCA_019744945.1 Burkholderiales bacterium | reverse complement strand
AACCATTTCGGTTAATGATGAAGAAATTCCGCACAAAATTGATGAAATCATGAAAATCACTGCCGAAGCCAGAATAACGCGTTTAGTACCAAATTTACGCGTGACTAAACCAGTTAAGGGAATACAGACTGCCGCAGCAACAATATAGCTGGTCATCGTCAGCGAGACTTCACTCAAATTAGCATTTAATGACCCCATGATATGCGGCACAGCCACTGAAACAATAGTTAGATCAATAATTTCGGCTAATGCCAACAAACTAACGGCATACGCAACAATTGTGCGTCGTTCCAGCCAAAAATTTGTTGAGGATGGAGGATTATTTTGAGCGATGGTCATTGAATAGCTTTAAAAGATTTTTATGTTAAACGATATTTTAAAACAAATGTTTTAATTTGTCAATAAAATCACATGACTGGATTTTAAGTTAACTGTTTTATATGTTATAATTCATCCCGAAACATTTTAAATCCTTAATTTTTGAACTCAACGCATTTAAAGTTCCTCGGTAAAATTAAAATTCAGAATGCTGAAATCTTAGCATATAAACATTATAACTTAGAACGCTAATACAACTTAATTACAAGGTAAACATGGATAGTACTTATAACAAATTGATTGCCAGTGGAATTAAACTTTTTGGTGAATCGAGTTTTGATGCCGTATCCGTACGCGATATCGCGGCTGAGGCTGAAGTCAATCTTTCTGCTGTTTCCTATCACTTTGGCGGTAAAAGCGAACTCTACCAAGCTGTCGTCGCATTTTTGGTAGCAGAGGTCAAAGCACAACTGGAAGCTTTAAATGCAGCTGGCTTTATTCAATTAAGTTTAACTAAAATGGAGCAACGTTTACCTGAAATTATCATTGAATTTCAAAAGATGTTTCACTCCGCGCACGGAGTTAGCCGCTTAAATATTTTCACGCGAGAAATAGCTTCACAGGATAAAAATTCATCACATCAATACGTCTCTGCAATGATAGAAAATGTTCACTCCTTTTTTCAAAGCATCCTTTATGCCTATTACTCAAAGCGGAATGAAGCAACGGATAAAGTAGAGTTTGTGATTAGTTTATTAATTACAACATTAAAACAAATCACACTCCGACAATCTGAACCGCTTTGCGCCAAATATCAACAACCTGATGTACTTGAACGTTTAATCAAACTCATCGTTTATGGTCAATTATAATATTTTACTCGCAACAACGATCAATTGCTCAGTACATAAAACTCAATTTAACCAAGAAAATTTGCATTTTAGCGCTCAAAAACATTAAAACCGAAGTCAATAGCTCCTCGCTACAGCTCTACTCCAATAATCACTCTGAGCTAAACATCGATTCAATCACCAATAAAAAAGGCTTGGATAACTCCAAGCCCAATATTGAATAAGATCTCAAATAAAACCTAATTATTTACTTTTATCTAAATTATCCATTGCTGCATCAGTGACAACATGTAAGCTTTGCTCTACTTTAGTTAGAGCATCTTGAATCATATCCTGCAATGATTGCATTGCTTGGTGATTACCTGAGAGTGCATTTTTCACCATTTCATCAAATTGAAGCGTTAACGGAGTTGGAAGTAATTTCGAATAAAATTCAAAAAACTTAGCCGAGTTACATTGCACTCCATCACCATTACACACCGATTTAGCACAGGCTTCACGATAAATTTGCACCACTAAATCTAAATCCGCCAGCAACGACTTAGAGGCTAAACCCAGATTTTGCGCGGTAATTTGCTTTAATGCAGCCATTAAATCTTCAGGAGTGCTAACTTTATATAAAACTTGGCTATTGTCAATCCCCTGTTGGAAGTACTGTTTGCTGTGTTCCAAATATTTATTATTTAACTCTGTAAATTTACCCGCCAACTGGGTGAACGAATTATACGCGTCCTGCATCGCTTCCAAATTTGGCAATTGATATTGTTTCGGTTTACTCATAATTGTTCTCCAGCCATTAAAAAAGTTACCTACTTACTCGATTATACCACTAACTTACTAACTAATTTGATAAAATCTAGTCCTAGAAAAAACAAAGCTAATATCCTGAAAAGATAGCTTTATTTACATCAATCAAATAATCAACCTAAGGAGTTTTAGATGTCAAAACCAAATGCAAAACCAATTTATCGACGCTGGTATACCAGCCTGTGGTTTTTAGTCTTAGTCTTTATGTGTGGGGGGATTATTTTTGGTATCGTTGATCCAACTCTTGCTAAACAAAGCAAGCCAGTTATTGATGCCTTTATTCACGTAATTAAAATTCTAGTTGGACCGATTGTATTTTTTACCGTGGTGAGTGGCGTAATTGGCATGGGGAGCTTAAAACAATTAGGTACTATTGGAGCTAAATCATTTTTATATTTTGAGATAATTTCAAGCCTAGCTTTAATTATAGGTCTAAGCTTTGGACATTTTTTTCATCCAGGAACTGGATTAAATTTATCCATCGCAAGTATCGATCCAAGTTTAATTGCAAAATATACCCAAAATGAAGCTGACGCAACTAGCTTCACCAAAATAATGCTTTCGGCCATCCCCAAAAATCTCTGGGAACCATTTTTAACTGGAAACACCTTACAAATTTTATTCATTGCCATATGTTTAGGTTTTGCTTTATTCTATTTAGGTCAACGCTGGCGTGAACCAATTATGCATAATTTGCATCTAATTCAAGGTTGGTTATTTAAAATCTTAAGTTTTGTAATGTGGTTTTCACCAATTGCTGCTTTTGCGGCAATGGCTTTTATGCTCGGGCAATTCGGCATAGCAGTAATTTGGCATATGCTTGGTCTAGTTGCTACTATGGTTGGCGCTTGTGTATTTTTTATCCTCGTAATCTTGGGCAGTGTTGCCAAAATGGCAGGATTTAGCATTTTCCAATTTCTAAACTTCATTAAGGATGAAATAATTTTGGTTTTCGCAACCTCATCCAGCGAAAGTGCGCTTGGTCCAATTATGCGCAAGTTGAAAAATTCTGGCGTTGATGAATCTGTGGTTGGTATCGTAGTTCCAGCTGGTTACAGCTTCAATCTCGATGGAACTAATATTTACTTGTCACTAGTCATTGCATTCTTATGCCAAGCGTTTAATATTCATTTAAGCTGGCAAGAATATGTAACCGTTATTTTAGTTCTCATGGCAACCAGCAAAGGCGCAGCTGGCGTAAGTGGCTCAGGCTTTATTGTTCTGGCTGGAACACTTGCCGCAATGCATGGCAAAATACCCGTAGTTACCATTGCAATCCTACTTGGCATCGACAAGATAATGAGCGAACTGCGCAGCACAACCAATTTAGTTGGTAATAGCATGGCAGCGGTGATCGTAGCACGGATGGAAAAACAACTTGATTTGAAGAAATTTAAACAAGCTCTAGAGAAGTAACTCTCTCAATCTACAAAGTAAAACACCCAAAACAATTAAGTTTTGGGTGTCGTACTATGGATTTGAGAAAATGTTTCGAACACTGTCTCAAGGCGTATTATATACTAGACTTATCCACGCAGACAAGTATTTATCATATTTTAACTAATTTGTTACGACTTGAATTTCGTTACAAAATACCACACTTCATCCAATCAAAATATTTTTGTCGGCTTTTCCTATAAAAACTCCAACAAGCCAAGACACTCTTTAAATTTTCATTAATCAAATCCACAGTAAATAATCGCCAAAACAACAATAAATTATTTGCTTTCTGCAATCATTCCTGGGTAGTTTTTTAGCTGTTTATAGAAAAACTGACTAACTTTTACAGCTTTTAACTGCTCCCAAGTATAAGGTGGTTGCAATGCTTGATAGCTAGCATCATCAGAATGCAATGGTAAATCAGCATTAGCAATTGCCGCACGTCCTAACGCAACGCCACTTAAGCCAAGCTCTAAAGCCGCTTGCATTTGTTCAAGAGTTTGTAAACCACCAGCAGCAAGCAGAGGAACATGTTGTCCCACGACATCAATAAAATAACTAATTAACGCTTTGGCTTGGGTTGGATATTTATCGGCAGATTTAAACATATCATTGGTAGATAAATGAATGTAATCCGCTCCATCCTCAACTAACCATTTGGCAATTTGTATGCTTTCATCCAAATCTAGACCAGTTTGAATGCCGCGATTTTCTGGTGACAGTCTAACCCCAACAATAAAATCATTCGGTAATTCTTGCTTACAACCCTGCAAAACCTCACGGATTAAACGCGCACGATTTTCTAAGCTCCCACCATAATTATCACGGCGTTGATTCGTATCAGGGCTAATAAATTGACACAATAAATAACCATTGGCACCATGAATCTCAACACCAGCAAATCCAGCTAAGTGAGCTCTTTTTGCACCAGTTACAAATTCTGCCACGACTTGTTTTATTTCTGCTTCACTAAGTGCACGTGGCGGCTCAAAATTTGCCAAATCCAATAAAAAAGCACTGGCGCTAACTGGTTGAACACCAGTAATACTTGATGGACAGCGTGCCCCGCCATGAAAAATTTGCACCAATGGTTTCGCACCAAATAATTTTAGCTCACTTGCCAATTTAGTTAAACCCGGCAAATGCTTATCATCATAAATACTTAACTGCTGGCTCCAGGTTTTACCATTTTGGGAGACATTACACGCGGTGGTAATTATCATTCCGTAGCCCCCCTTGGCACGCTCACGCAACCACTGGAATTCATCTTCGCCGAGGCAACCGTCTTCTTCACTTTGTTGGTTAACCATTGGTGCCATTACAAAATGATTCTTTATACTTATTCCAGATTTAATCTGCCACGAATTACTTAATTTAGTCATATTTAATCCTCTTTAAAAATTAATTTCACTGCACCACTAATCAAAAGAATCTTTAACTACCATATTTAATCTGAAAATTAACTACTTTACTAATCACAATAAGCCAGACAAATATTTAATCAAAACTCTAATTATAACTTAAGCAATAAAAAATAAACATAAGATAGAATTATCTTATATAAAAGAAACTACCAACGCCAAGTACAATTTACGGAGGGCGCTACAACATGAGCGCCGCTAATAATCTTACATTAATTCAATAATTGCATTTGCCGCCATTAAGGTTGGCGAAATAACATCGGTTGCGCCATTTTGTAGAGCCACTGAAAAATTTTCCTCATACAAAACCCGCACCACAATTTTAAATTTTTTATTAAACTGCTGTTTTAATTTAGCAGCATTCACTGCCGCTAATATATTTTCACTATCTAAATCTGATGAGGCAATAATCATTTTACAATGTTCAATATTAGCCTTAAGTAAGCTCTCCAAACGATTAGGAACGCTCACGTATAAAAAATTACCATCTTTAGCATTATTTAGTTCATGATGTTGCGCATTATCCAACAAGATAAATGGCGTATGATTTTGAATGAATTTATTAATCAGCAGTTCGGTGATCACGCTATAGCCACAGAAAATGATATGATTTTTCATATTGATTTTACCACCTTGAATTTTATTAATTATTTTTTGCACTCGGTTAACGACTTGATAAATGACAAATGAGCCAAACATGGCAAAACTACTCAAACCACAAGCAACCATGCTAATTACAAAATTTTTACTCGTGGTCGTTAATGGATAAATCGTATTATCACCAACCGTTGCATAAGTTACTACCGTATAATAAAACGCATCATGAAAGCTATGAATTCCATTAAACTGACTGCGTAAAAGGTAGCACCCCAAGCTACCATAGGCTAAAACCCACAGAAATGCCAGAATAAAAATTAATCTGGCTACGTTTATTCGGTCTAATAAAAAGACGAGAATAGGATATTTACGCGGCATAATAATTACACTTTTAACCTTAAATAAATTGAGCAGCTTAACTACCAAGAATTTTAAAATACTTACCCGCTAATCTTGCCACTGAAGCTTGTTAAACCAAGCCAACATAACCATCAATTATTGGTTTAAAACAATACACTCAATTACTTGGTAAGATGAAACCATTTAGTCTGCACATTATCCAAATAATTACTATCGATATCATACCCTTTAATTCGCGGCGTAACTAAACGTTGATGCGTTGGTTGAAATAATGGAATAATCGGATAATCATTCAAAACTAGAGCTAACGCTTGTTTGTATAACTGCTCTTGAAGTTGTGGATTCGCGGTTGCTTCAGCTTTGGCAATTAAGGCATCGTATTTGGGATTACAATAATGTGAACGATTATTACCATTATTGCATATAAATAGCGGCGTATAAGTAGTTACCGAATTATAATCCGCACCCCAGCCACCTTGTGCCAGATCAAAATTAGCCGTACGCCAATCATTATTCAGCACCTTGCGTTCTTCACTAATTAAGGTAACTTTCACCCCCAAAGTATCTTGCCACATTGACATAATTGCCACCATTACTTTTTTGTATAAATCATTATTCTGATGTTTAATCGTAATCGTTAGCGGATTATTTGGTCCATAACCAGCCTCTTTGTACAGTTGTTTGGCTAAAGCAATTTGTTTATCGCGCGACAAATCACTCCATGAATAATGAATATCCGCATATTTACCATTTTCAATCGTCGGTGTCACAATTGAATACAGCGGTGTTTGCCCTGATCCTAAGACTAATTCAGTTAAACTCTTGCGATCAATTGCCAAAGCCAGAGCTTCACGAAGTTTAGGATTCTTCGCGTATTTCGGCAAGGTCATATTAATATTAAGATATTCCGTCCGTTCCCACTTAAAGGTGTGTAATTCATCAGAATACTGTTTTTTCAAGGCTTGATATTGATCCACAGGCACATTTTGCCAAGTCGTATCAAGTGCACCCGTTTTATAATTAGCTAACGAAGAGTTGGTATCCACGAATGGGAAATATTTTACATTCGCAATTGTTACGCCACTTTCGGCATAATAATTGGGATTTTTACTCACTAATATATAGCCATTTAAGACATGTTCTTTGAGGATATAAGCGCCTGAGGTAACCATGTTTTGCGGATTAGTCCATGATTCTGCATATTTAGTTAGTGCTGCTTGCGACACCACAAAAACATTCGGTACGGTGATATAACTTAAAAATGCGTTACTGGGATGCGCCAATTTAACCACAAACGTACTTAAATTTGGAGCTGACACGCCCAATGAACTCGCGGCTTTCTTGCCCGCAATCACATCTGCACCATTAACTACATCTTTTAGCAAAAAAGCATACGATGACCCTGTTTTAGGATTTACCAAGCGTTGCCACGAAAAGACAAAATCATTTGCCGTAATTGGGCTACCATCTGAAAACTTCAAATTCGGACGCAAATGAAAAGTGTAATTCAAACCATCTGGGCTAATTTCCCAGCTACTTGCCATACCTGGAATTGGACGGTTAGCTTGATCAAAATCTAATAATCCAGCAAATAAATCATTAATAACCCGATAGGTATAACCATCTTCAGCCAGTGCAGGATCAAAGGTCGGTATCTCCGAGCCAATATCAACCCGTAAAGTATTATTATTGACTGCCACAATCGAGCTAGCACTCTTAGTACATGCGACTAAAAAACTACTGCTAATTAAAATTAGCGTTAAGTTGCGCCATGATTTACATTGCATCAGATTACCTTTTATAAATTAAGTACGGCATTTATCATTTATAAGTTTAATTACAGATAGTTATTGTGCATAAAATAGAATCAATACTTATCATTGGAGTAGGTTTGTATTTGATGATTATAGCAAACTCAAAAATCATGAGTTATGCTTTATTCAATACTTACAATAAGTTAAACTAAAATCAAGATTATTATTTTTATACAGGTTATAGCTTACCAAAACTATTCAAAGTAGTTGTACAAACATTAAAAATGCTTAACCACCAACAACTAAACCACCATCTAAACGCATGGTTGGCTGTCCAACGCCAACTGGCACCGATTGCCCGTCTTTACCACACACGCCCACTCCGCTATCGAGTGCTAAATCGTTGCCTATCATGCTGACATGCTGCAAACATTCAGGACCACTCCCAACTAACGCACAGCCTTTAACTGGATAACTCAGCTTACCATTTTCAATAACCCACGCCACCGAAGCATTGAACACAAATTGCCCCGAGGTAATATCTACTTGACCACCTTCAAAATTTTCCGCAAATAAACCATATTCAACCGAAGAAATAATTTCTTCAGGCGAATATTTACCACCTAACATATAAGTATTGGTCATGCGCGGTAATGGATTACTAGCAAATGATTCACGCCGTCCATTTCCCGTCGATTGCGTATTCATCAAGCGCGCATTCAATTCATCATACAAATACCCTTGCAACACACCATCTTCAATTAAAACCGTACGCTGCGTAGGATTACCCTCATCGTCAATATTTAATGAACCACGCCGATCGGCAATACAACCCTCATCAATTACGGTAACGCCTTTACTCGCAACTTGTTGCCCAATCTTACCGCTAAACGCCGAGCTTCCTTTGCGATTAAAATCGCCCTCAAGCCCATGACCAACCGCTTCATGTAAAATTACGCCAGCCCAACCATTACCTAACACGATGGGCATTTCACCACTTGGCGCAGCCTTAGCCTCTAGTTTTAACATAGCTTGCTCATAGGCTTTATCAATATAGCTAGCTACCATCTCGGGTGAAAAATAACTCAATTCATAACGCCCACCACCGCCAGCACCAGCACGTTCAAGTTTACCATCTTTACTCACAATTAGGCTAATACTCAGGTGAATTAACGGACGAATATCGCTAAATTGACGTTCATCACTCCGTGCCAAATAAACCTGATCATATTCCAAGTTAATGCTCGCAATGACATTCGTTACATAACTATTTTTTCGCCCGAGCTGATCAATTTTTTGTAATAAACTAATTTTAGCGGCGCTTTCCATTGAATACAGTGGATTAGTCAGCGTATATAAATCTAATTGCGTACTTGGCGCTTGGCTATAAGCTTTAGCTACTCCAGACACGTTTTCAATAAATAAATTGTCCACCAAGTTGCCGATTAGCTGCGTATCCAACGCATTAGCATAACTAAAGAAAGTTTTTTCACCACACACCGCACGCACACCAATCCCTTGATTAATTGCAAAACTTCCCGATTTGATAATCCCCTCATCCAACACCCACGACTCACTCGCCGTATTTTGTAGATAAAGATCAGCAAAATCAATGCCGCGGTGGGTTAATTTAGCCAACTGACGGTTCAGAAAAGTTTCATCCAATTGATTGTTATATAATAGATTCTGGCTAACTTGAGCATGGGACATAGTTTATTCCAACATAAAAAAAGCCACTTGCAACTTTAAATAACTAGTAATTTTAATCATTATAACTCTGCGAAGTGGCTGGTGCAAAAATTTGAAGGCTTAGTTTCCAGCTGGTTGCTGTGGTGTATCACCAGCACCTTGGATTCGATCTAATTTATAACTAACTTTATATTGGCTACGTAATGAACCAACATAAGCATTCAAATTCATCATTGAATATTGACTAGCTAATTGATCAACAACTTTCTGATTTTGCTGATCCAACGTTTTATCTACCGCTTGACTATTTATTTGATAAATTACGTACGCACCATTGGCATTAACTGCACCACTATAGGATGGAAATTGTGCTGGCGCTGCAAAAATTTGGCGTACCGCCATTGGGTCAATATCTTTACTTTGCCCAAGCAACGACACATTTTGTGGATTGGTAAAATTAAGTTTCAATTTACCTTGTTGTAACTGAGCTAAATCTTGTTGCCCTACGCTTGCCGCCATTTGCGCAGCTTGCTGTGCCTTGAGCGCATTGCTAATTTCACCACTAACTTCGCTAATCGGACGTTGTTTTGCCGCTTGATATTCACTGGCGCGCACTACAATCGAGCTACCATTGCCCAAATCAATCACTTCACTATTATGATGTTTATTTAGCACATCATCGGTGAAAATTGCTTGTTGTACTTTTTGATTAGCAAATAACCCTTGTGTCGCTCCTTTGGCTATCCAATCACTAGTTTGCACAACTAAGCCAGTTTTTTGTGCAGCAGGCGCCAAACTATCTGGTTGATTGTAGCTTAGGTCATTTAACTGATCAATCACGCTTTGGAGTTGTTGTTGCGCTTTTTGCTTTTGAACTTGAAGCTCAGCAGCTTGACGCAAGGATGCCGTATCATTACCTTTAATCTCATTGACTTTAATAATATGGAAACCAAATTGAGTTTCAACTAATCCACTAATTTGATCTTTTTTCAAACTAAAGGCGGCCGACTCAAACTCTTTTGCCATCACGCCTTTAGAGAAGAAACCTAAGTCACCACCGTTAGCCGCAGAACCAGGATCTTGTGAATATTGTTTAGCTAATTCGGCAAATTTAGCAGGATTAGCTTTAACTTGAGCCAAAATCTGTTCGGCTTTAGCTTTAATTTGCGCAATTTGTTCTGGCGTTGCACCACTTGGTACGGTTAATAAAATATGTGACGCATCAACTTGTTCATTTGAACCGCTATTTGGGTGATCTTGCAAATATTGATTGATCTCGGCATCACTAACTTTTATTGAGGAAGATAAGCTATCTAATGAAACTTGAATATATTGCAATTTAACTTGATCTGGCACAGTATATTTGGCAATATTTTGCTTGTAATAAGCATTAATATCGCTCTCAGTTACATTGATTTTCTGATAAAATTGCTGAGTATCAACCACATATTGCGAGACATTCCGTTCGCGACTTAATAAAGCGATAAATTTATTTTGAAAGGTTGTTGAGGTAAAATATGAATTTTTAAAGAAATCAACAATTTGCTCAATCAAAATTTGCTGATTCACATTTTGCTCAAATTTAGCCGAAGTTGAATAACTCTGTTTTAAATAATCTTCATATTTTTTAACATCAAATTTTCCATTAGTTTGAAACATTGGAATCGCCGCAATCGCTTGTTGTAATTGAGCGGTGGTTGCCGACATATGATTATCTTGCAGCGCATTAATTAATAATTGACGATTAATTAAACCAAATAAGACCTGCATTTTATCTTGTGGTTGCCCAGGATTTTGACTCATTGCATTATCAATATCTTGGGTATAAATTTTGTTACTACCAACTTTTGCAACATAGCCATCATCGCCGCCCATATCTAGGTAACCACTTACGCCCCACACTACAAAAGTCGCCGTAATCGCAATTAAAATCCCTTTAACCGTTTTTTGGTGACGTTCAACTACATTAAACATGCTAGTCCCTTTATTCTTAAAATTAAATAAATTCCTTGATTGGATTAACCAAGATTATAGTTCGGAGCTTCTTTAATAATCTGCACATCATGAACATGCGATTCTTTAATTCCTGCTGCCGATATTTCAACAAATTCTGCATAGCGATACATTTCATCGATATTGGCACAACCCAAATAGCCCATCGACGCACGTAAACCACCCATTAATTGATGTACGACCGCATTTAATGAACCTTTATGTGGCACACGTCCCTCAATACCTTCGGGAACTAATTTATCTTGTGCTGCGTCTTTTTCTTGAAAATAACGATCGGCTGAGCCCTTACTCATTGCACCCAAAGATCCCATTCCACGATAGGATTTATAACTCCGTCCTTGATAAAGCTCAAGATCACCAGGCGCTTCATCGGTTCCAGCCAATAAACTACCCAACATTACACATGAAGCACCTGCTGCAATGGCTTTTGCTACGTCACCCGAAAAACGAATTCCACCGTCCCCAATAACTGGCACGCCACTCTCACGCAAATAATCTGCAACATTTGCGATTGCGGATAATTGTGGCACACCAACCCCTGCGACAATTCGTGTCGTACAGATTGAGCCAGGACCAATTCCAACTTTCACACAATCAGCACCCGCATCAACTAGCGCACGCGCTGCTGCCGCTGTTGCAATATTTCCACCCACGACATCAATTTGCGGGTAATTGCGTTTAATCCACCGCACTCGATCAATTACACCCTGTGAGTGACCATGTGCAGTATCAACAATAATCACATCGACACCTGAAGCCACCAATAAGCTCACGCGCTCTTCAGTATCACCTGCAGAACCAACCGCAGCACCAACGCGTAAACGTCCGTATTCATCTTTATTGGCTAATGGAAAGGCTACATTTTTGGTAATATCTTTAACTGTAACTAATCCACGCAATTCAAAATTATCATTAACCACTAATACCCGTTCAATCCGATGTTGATGCATTAATTCTTTAGCTAATTCAATTGAATCACCTTCTTTAATTGTAACTAGTTTTTCTCTTGGCGTCATTACATTGCGCACAGGCTGATCTAAATTAGTTTCAAAACGCAAATCACGATTGGTTATGATTCCAACCAATTTACCGTGTTCAATAACTGGAACACCAGAAATACGTCGTTTTTGGGTTAAAGCAACTAATTCACGCAGTGGTGTATCAGGCTGAGTCGTAATTGGATCTTTAACAATCCCAGATTCATGACGTTTAACACTAGCAACCCGACTAGCTTGAAATTCTGGTGGCATATTTTTATGAATAATTCCAATCCCACCCTCTTGCGCCATCGCAATTGCCATCCGTGATTCAGTCACCGTGTCCATTGCCGCAGAAACTAGCGGAATATTTAAATTTAAATTGCGTGTAAATTTAGTCGTTAATAAAACATCTTTAGGTAATACGGCTGAGTGCGCTGGCACTAATAAAACATCGTCAAAAGCATAAGCTTTTTGTAAAATTTTTAACATTTTTATCTAAACTCCAGTGGTTATTTAATATCTACTTGTTGAATAATATTGGTAAAATCTGTCACATCTTGAAATGAGCGGTAAATTGAAGCAAAGCGAATGTAAGCAACTTTATCTAATTTAGATAATTGTTCCATCACCATATCACCAATTGCACGGCTATTAATTTCACGTTCAGCATGCATTAAAACCTGCTGGCGCACTCGTTCAATGGCTTCATCAACTAGGTTAGTTGCAACAGGACGTTTATGGAGTGCCTTCATAAAGCTAACTCGAATTCTCGTTTCGTCATATTCTTGACGACTACCACCGGATTTAACTACGGTCGGCAATTGCAATTCAATTTTCTCAAAAGTATTGAACCGTCGATCACAAGCAACACATTTACGCCGACGTTTTACCATCATTTTATCTTCACTCAAGCGCGTATCAATTACTTGAGTATCGTCACAATTACAAAACGGACACTTCATCCGAGCTCCATTTCTTATTACTTAATTTTTGATTAATGGGAAACCTAATGCCTCACGTGAAGCATAGTATTTTTCTGCAACTAATTTAGCTAAATTACGAATTCGTCCAATGTAAGTCGCACGTTCAGTTACCGAAATTGCGCCACGCGCATCCAACATATTAAAAGCATGCGCCGCATTTAATATCATTTCGTAACCAGGTAGCACCAAATCTACTTCCAATAAGCGTTTAGCTTCACTTTCATAATTATTGAAATTACTAAAGAACAACTCGGCATTACTATGTTCAAAATTATATTTAGATTGTTCAACTTCATTTTGATGAAATACATCACCATACGTAACTGCATTGCCATCAAGTGTGCGTGCCCAAATTAAATCATAAACGCTATCCACACCTTGTAAATACATTGCTAAACGTTCTAAACCATAAGTAATTTCGCCTAAAACAGGTTTGCAATCTAGACCGCCAACTTGTTGAAAATAGGTGAATTGGGTTACTTCCATCCCATCCAACCAAACTTCCCAACCTAGTCCCCATGCGCCCAGCGTCGGGTTTTCCCAGTTGTCTTCCACAAAGCGAATATCATGGGTAGCAGTATCCACACCTAAAATTCGTAATGATTCAAGATATAATTCTTGGATATTGCTTGGTGAAGGTTTTAGCACCACTTGGAATTGATAATAGTGTTGCAAACGGTTTGGGCTCTCACCATAGCGCCCATCTTTTGGACGGCGTGAGGGTTGCACATAAGCAGCAAACCATGGCTCAGGACCAAGGCTACGTAAAAAGGTTGCCGTATGCGAAGTTCCTGCACCCATTTCTTTATCAAATGGTTGTAACACCACACAACCAGCCTCAGCCCAGTAGTTCTGTAATTTTAGAATTATTTCCTGAAAAGTCAATAGATTAGCGCTTGCAGTCATGTGCCATTACATCCTTAGCTAAATTTTAATTATAATTAACCGATTATTGTATCAGTTAAAGGGCTTCATTCGCAAAAATTCTATTCCACCAAGTGTGGCTTTATGCTAGAATAGCGCGAAATAAAAACTTAAACCCACAACAATTAAACTATTCAAGTAAACAGAATAAATTGTGTGGCGAATTTTAGACAGATCAAAAAATGAGCATTATTAGAAATAAAAAAGCCTTCCATGATTATTCAATTGAAGAAACCATTGAAGCTGGAATTGTACTTGAGGGATGGGAAGTAAAAGCCATTCGCGAAGGTAAAGGGCAATTAAAAGACAGTTATGTAAAAATAAAAGGCGATGAAGTTTGGCTCTTGGGCTTTACTGTCACCCCAATGCTTTCAGCCAGCACACACGTCAACCCCGACTCGGCACGCATTAAGAAGCTCTTAATGAATCGCCGTGAAATTGATCGCTTAATCGGGAAAGTCGAACAAAAAGGCTATAGCTTAATTGCAATTGACCTTCATTATAAAAACGGCAGAGTAAAAGCCGAAATTGCCTTAGCCAAAGGCAAAAAACTTCACGATAAACGCGCAACTGAAAAAGAACAAGACAGTAAAAAAGAGGTTGCCAAAGCAATCAAAGATTTTAAACGTGCTTAATAAATGAACCAGCGCATGCGTATAACTTTGACAAATGCCGCAATTTTCACTATAATATTTTACTTGTATTCAAATTTTAAAGGTATTAAAGCATCATGACGATTGAAATAAAAAAACAAGCCGAATCTAAAATGACTAAAAGCGTTGAAAGCTTCAAACTTACTTTAACTAAAATCCGCACAGGTCGGGTTCATGCTGGTCTCTTAGACCACGTTCAAATTGATTACTATGGTGCCATGATGCCAATTAATCAAGTTGCAACCGTAACTGCCAGTGATGCCCGCACGTTAACCGTGCAACCATTTGAAGCTAAAATGGGTGGCATAATTGAAAAAGCCATTCGTGATGCCGATTTAGGTTTAAACCCAGTGAGTAACGGTAGTACCGTGCGTGTGCCAATGCCGGCCTTAACCGAAGAACGCCGTAAAGAATTAATTAAAGTCGTGAAAACCGAAGCCGAAGATGCAAAAGTTGCGGTACGCAATATTCGCCGCGATGGTAATAGCGAACTTAAAGCTAAGCTAAAAGATAAAGCGATTACCGAAGATGATGACAAACGCAGCCAAGATGAAATTCAAAAAATGACCGATAAATTTATCGTTGAAATTGATAAAATGACTGCTGAAAAAGAAAAAGAATTGTTAACCGTCTAGTCTGCTGCTACATACGTAATTTATTAGTTAAAATGCAATACCTTAGCCCGTATTGCATTTTAATTAACTAACGAATATTTTACTAGCGAATACCACATTTTATAGCCAAGGTTACACACTTATGAATCAAGTTCCACAACACATCGCAATCATTATGGATGGCAATGGACGCTGGGCAAAAAAACGCTTTCTGCCACGCGTTGCTGGGCACGTTAAAGGGGTCTCAGCGCTCAAAAAAATAGTGAATCACTGTAATACTCTAGGCGTCAAACATCTTACTGTATTTGCCTTTGGTCGTGAAAACTGGAATCGCCCGCAGGGTGAAGTATCTTTTTTAATGCGCTTAATGATTAAACGCTTAGATAAAGAATTGGCCGAACTCCATCAAAAAAATGCAGTAATTCGCTTTATTGGTGATCGTTCACGCTTAAGTCCTGAATTCATTGGCAGTATAACTCAAGCTGAAAATTTAACGCAATTTAATACTGGATTAAATTTTAATATTTGTGTTGATTATAGCGGTCAATACGATATCATTCAAGCCATTAATCGCGTAATCAAAGAACATCCCGCAGAAAGTATTACAGAAGAAATTTTCGCCAACTATCTCTTAACCGCTGGACAACCGAATCCAGAATTAGTAATTCGCAGTAGCGGCGAATCACGGATTAGTAACTTCATGCTCTGGCAACTGGCGTATAGTGAGTTGTATTTTAGCACGGTGTTTTGGCCAGACTTCACCCCCCAAGAACTCGATCATGCAATAGCATGGTACAATAATCGTGAACGCCGCTTTGGCAAAACCTCCGAGCAATTATAGGATATCTTTATGCTTAAACATCGTACAATAACTGCATTAATTTTATTTGTCATCACATGTAGCATAATTTTTTATGCCCCACCATTAATATTCGCCAGTTGTTGGTGGTTATTGTGTTTAATTGCAATCTATGAATTAGCCAAAATGTATCGCTTTAACCTAACTCAAATTATTGCGCTAATGGCGTTCTCAAGCGCAGCGGTAGTTGGAATTGCACTCGCCAATTATGATTTAAGTCAATTAGTACGAATTATTAGCGTAACCACGTGGTGCTTTGTCATACCATTAACCTTAATTTTCGTTCCAAAACGCTTCTCAAAAACCACAATTTCAGTTTTTGCACTACTTTTATTTATCCCAGCTTATTATGCTATAAATGTCCTACATGCCTTTTTAGGTCCATGGCAATTAATCAGTATTATGATGATTGCGTGGGTAGCTGATACAGGTGCGTATTTTGTCGGCAAAGCCTTTGGTAAACGCAAACTAGCTCCACAGATTAGCCCGGGCAAAAGCATCGAGGGCGCTTTAGGTGGCTTTGCCTTAGTTGTAATCTATTTAATAACTCTCAAAGGTTTAAATTTAGTCGACTATTTACCAACTTACGGCACAGCCTTCAAATTTGCCTTTATTCTAACCGCAATCAGTATTGTCGGCGATTTATTTGAATCATGGTTAAAACGCGTGGCTCAAGTAAAAGACAGTGGTACAATTTTACCAGGACACGGTGGGGTATTTGATCGCATTGACAGTCTAATTGCAGTTGTCGCAATTGCCTTTGCAATAATTAGAGGAATGCTATAGCATGCAACAAATCGTAATTTTTGGTTCAACGGGTAGCATTGGTACTTCAACTTTAGATGTATTGCGCTTACACTCAGATAAATATCAAGTTTTTGGATTAACTGGTCATAAAAACCTTGAGTTACTTTTTAAACAATGTGTTGAATTTAAACCACGTTATGTTTTAATTCAAGACCAACTATTGGCTCAGGTTCTTCGCCAACGTCTGCACTCACTAGAAATCAAAACCATCGTTTTATCCAAAACCACGGATTTAAGCTATTTAGCATCTCATCCAGAAGTAGATATTGTGATGTCTGCCATCGTAGGTAGCGCAGGCTTAATTCCAACCTATCAAGCAGCAATTCATGGCAAACGGATTTTACTCGCCAATAAAGAATCGATGGTTGCTGCAGGTAAACTAATTACCGCTGCCGTAGCCACCAATAACGCAAGTCTAATTCCAGTAGATAGTGAACATAGCGCAATCTTCCAAGCGCTACCATTTGGTTATTCTAATCTAAGCGACATAGGAGTCAATAAAATTATCTTAACCGCATCTGGTGGACCGTTCTTAAATACCAGCTATGCGGAACTGCAACAAGTCACCGCCGCACAGGCCATCAAACACCCGAATTGGAGTATGGGACAGAAGATATCAGTGGATAGTTCAACCCTCATGAATAAAGGACTCGAAGTTATTGAAGCCTTCTGGCTTTTTAATGCCAACATTGAGCAGATTGACGTAGTTATTCACCCGCAAAGTATCATCCACTCAATGGTCGAATATATTGATAGTTCAATTATTGCCCAATTGGGAACCCCTGATATGAAAACACCAATTGCTTATGCCCTAGCCGCTCCACAACGAATCGCATCAGGAAGTCCAAAACTAAATTTCGAGCAATTAAAAGCACTTACTTTTGATACCCCAGACTATCAGCGCTTCCCTTGTCTTCAAATTGCCCTCGATGGACTTAAGTATGGCGGTAGTGCGTGTGCGATCATTAATGCGGCCAATGAAACTGCGGTTGCCAAATATCTAGCCAATCAACATGGTTTTTATGACATTCCAGCCTTAATTAATCGTGCTTTAGACAAATTTGCTGGTCACCCAGCAAACTCAATCGACGAAATCGTTACTCTAGATTTGGCAGTTAAAAACTATTGCAAAAATCATTAATTAGATCGCAACACTTAGTTGCGGTTTAATTACAATCATCGCTATTAACCGTTCCATCACAAATAAAAACTTTAAATTGCTGGGAGGTAACTTCGATGCCATTGGATAAACTAATTTCTGCTCCATCATCCGCCAATGCTCGATTAGATTTATACGTTGAATACGAGCGATCATCCACAAATAAAAACCCCTTATTCCCTAACCAATAACCAGAATTATTTTTTAAGTTTACCCGTGTAACCATTTGCCCAGTGTGCCGATAAACCGCATCACATTTACCACCTATACGCAATTGTTTCGCCTTACTATCCGCCTTAAGTGTAACCCACGTTAGATCATTTTGTGATTCACCGCCACTCAAGAAAAATCCCTGCAAAGTTACAGGATGATTTGAATTATTAACATAAGTAAATTGACAATCGGCAAAGACATTTGCCATACCAAAAAATACAAAAATAACCACTAACGCTAAACTACGCCACATAAAACTCTTTCATAATAATTAACCAAAACGACTAGATAACTGATTTTATCAAAAAAAGCCGCAGCTCTTGGCATTATTTAAGCAAGAGACTAAAAACAGACTAAATATTCTGGTATAATTACGCAGATTTTTAATAAACTCACAAGGAAAAATTTATGCTTAGTATTATTCTCTTAGGTGCACCAGGTGCAGGTAAAGGAACCCAAGCCACATTTATTAGTAAAAAATATACCATTCCACAAATTTCAACTGGGGATATGTTACGCGCAGCGATTAAAGCAGGAACCGAACTAGGTCTAAAAGCAAAAGAAGTCATGGATAAAGGACAACTAGTTTCCGATGAAATCGTGATTGGGTTGGTCAAAGAACGTATCAAGCAAGCCGATTGTCAAAATGGTTACTTATTTGATGGTTTCCCTCGCACCACAGCTCAAGCGGATGCTTTACAAGCGGCAGGCGTTCAAATTGATTATGTTGTTGAAATAAACGTACCTGATGACGCCATCGTGCAACGACTTTCTGGGCGCTGGGCACATTTAGATTCTGGACGCACCTATCATAGCGTTAACAACCCACCGAAAGTAGCTGGAATTGATGATGTTACTGGTGAGCCACTCGTGCAACGTGATGATGATAAAGAAGAAACTATCAAAAAACGTTTAGAGGTTTATCATGCACAAACTGCGATTCTAAGTAGCTATTATGCACAAAATAAGGATGTCAAATTTGTGACAGTTGATGGCACTCAAAGCGTTGATAAAGTTAGCAACGATTTATTTGCAGCTTTAGTCTAAAACTAATTCTGACTCAATTAAAAAGAGCGCCATAGCGCTCTTTTTAATTGAGTATTTATTGAGTATCACCTCAATTGAATTTGATTAGATATCTTCTAAATCAAGACACAGTAGCATAAATTTATTCGCATTAAATTCAAATTCACCGATTATTTCACAACCATTTTTTTGCTGAGCATTCAAAGATCGTGGGTTTAATTCAGACGCAAAGGAAATTCTTAACCTCGCTGGATTGCGCGTATTTTTAAGAAAATCAAATGACGACGCGATAAGTTGTGGATAAATATTTTGCCCACGATATTCTTTTGCTATACAAGTAGGGCCAGCAATAAAACAATCATATTCAGAAAGCGTCTTACCTTTATAATTAATTTTATTAAATTGCTGCATCATCTGCATTAATAATGGTGAAGTTTTATTAAACTCTGGCGTGCTTACAACATGATAGCCACATAAATCCAAGCCAGCGAAACAGGTCATGATACAAATACTATCATTTACAGCTCTAAGTTGCTC
This sequence comes from Burkholderiales bacterium, assembly GCA_019744945.1. GTDB lineage: Bacteria > Pseudomonadota > Gammaproteobacteria > Burkholderiales > UBA11063 > Aquella. Next base: position 8,038 of record JAIETT010000234.1, on the reverse strand, counting down.
TAACGTAAAGGATCCAGATAAAAAGCCCTCTTTTAAGTCATTTTTACTTAGCGCAGCAACTATATTTTGATTCTGAAGTTCAAAAATTTTCTGAAAATCATCTGCGGTTTCAGCTCGCCTAAAAACTAAGCCATTATTCTGCGACATTCTATACCCTCTTAACTTTATGCTTAATTCGCACCTTGGAATTGAATATGATAAAGATTAGAATAAACCCCATTTTTAGCCAACAGCTCCTCATGTTTACCCACTTCAACAATCCGCCCTTGTTCCATAACCACAATTTTATCTGCATGTTGAATCGTAGATAAACGATGTGCAATCACTAAAGTTGTCCGACTAGTCATCAAGCGATCAAGCGCTTCTTGCACTAACTTTTCGGATTGATTATCCAACGCTGAAGTCGCTTCATCTAAGACCAAAATCGGTGCATTTTTAAGGATCGCACGAGCAATCGCTAAACGTTGTTTTTGTCCACCTGATAAGCGTGTACCATTTTCACCAATTTGCGTCTCAAACCCTTGTGGTAATTCCTCAATAAACTCCAGCGCATTGGCTAATTTAGCTGCATTCAAAACTTCATCTTTGGTAAATTGACTATTACTACCATACGAGATATTATTATACACGCTATCATTAAACAAAACCACTTCTTGGCTTACCAACGCAATTTGATCACGTAAGCTTTTCAAACTAATCTCATGCAGCGACTCGCCATCAAGGCGGATCTCACCCTGCTCTGGACTATAAAAGCGTGGAATTAGATTCGCCAACGTGGTTTTACCACTGCCTGAGCTTCCCACCAAGGCTACGGTCTCACCTGATTTAATTTCAAGATTAATTTGCGCCAAAACATCTTTTTCGGAACTTGGGTAACGGAAAGTTAAATTTTCAATTTGAATATCACCTTTAACCTTGGCTAATTGCTTAGTTCCAGTATCATGCTCTTCTTTTTCATCTAAAAACTCAAATACCGATTCAGCAGAGGCTAAACCACGTTGCAATGATTGCGTCACATTGGTGATCCGTTTCATCGGTTGCATAATCATAATCATGGCGGTAATAAATGAAATAAAGTCACCTGCCGTAAAACCATTAGCGCGCGAACGAGTGGTGGCAAAATACAAAATACAAGATAAAGCTACCGATACTAAAAATTGGCTAACTCCAGAATTCAACGATGAAGTCGCCGATTGACGAACGTTATTATTCTTAATCAAAGCCACGCTAGTTGCAAAACGACTTGATTCATATTCAATTCCATCTAATAGCTTAACAATTTTCTGTCCTTGCACCGCCTCGGTAACAACTTGAGTCATTGCACCATATTGCTCTTGATTATTTTTGTTGAGTTTGCGCAACCGCTTCGAGAGCACACGCACCAAAACTAGTACAAATGGTAAAGTAAAAAAACAAAATAAAGTTAACTGCCAATTAGTGTAAAATAATAAGCCTAATAAACCAATAATAGTTAAACCATCTTTTACCGTAACAGTTATAACATTAAATCCAGCATCGGTAATTTGCGTGACATCATAAACAATCCGCGAAATCATCCGTCCAGAATTATTATTATCAAAATATTCAACTGGCATACGCAATAATTTACGAAACATCTCTATTCGCATTTTTTCTACAATTGTGCCTGATAACCAGGTCGAGGTAGTTTCATTAACGTATGATGCAATCGCACGAACCATAAAAATACCCATAACCGCTAATGGAGTCAGAATCATCGCCGCTTTATCTTGATCCGTAAAGCCCTTATCAATTAATGGCTTCATTAAACTGGCAAATGCAGGCTCCGTGGCTGCGGCTACCGCCATCGCGGCTAAAGAAATTGCAAACTTACGCCAATAACCCGTCATATACGTCGTAAAAATTCGTTTATATAAGTTATATGACTCACCCAAATTTACTTTGGCCATATGAAGATCCAATTCAGAAAAAAATAATATTAACTAATAATTGATTATAACATAAAATAACGCTTATATTTTATGGATTAAAGCCCCCAAAATGTGGAAAAAACAAATTAAACAACTAAAAAAGCAAGTTATCACAACTAAGACCAATCTAGATAAACTCGTAAAAACACCCGAAGTAGCTAATCCAGAAATTAATTTTAAAACTTATTGTGCGAACTTACAGGTTAAAGAGCTTACGCCAAACCACATAAGTATCCAGAGTAAAACTAAGACCAATAAAATCAACGTACCTGAATCAGCGATGACAAATTTTTCCGACCATGATTTTGCCATGTTTGATGAGCATAGTTCTAAAACCGAATATTTTCGTTTTGGTCAACGTAATTTACCCAAAGAACTCCGCAGCGATAAATATCCAATTCGAGCGGTGCTAGATTTGCATAACTATACCAAAGCGCATGCATTAAATATTTTAGAGCGCTTTCTTGAAAATGCACAACCTAGCGTCTGCCTTAAAATAATTCATGGCATTGGGCTTAACTCTGCCAATAACGAACCTGTTTTATTAGGCACGGTACGTAAATATCTTGAACAACACCCGCAAGTTCTCGCATACAGCTACGGAGCACCACAGCAAGGTGGAATGGGTATAACCTTGGTAAAAATAGTTTCTACTTAATGCGCAATATCAACTTTATTTGACTTATGTTCCAATAAACTTTGCCCGTCATTTGGCTCTAAACGATTAATCAAGAATTGGCAGGATAAATTCAGCACGGCAAGACCAATAAAGGTCCAATGAAATGCCAGCGGACTAAAATTCACACCAGAGAGATGATTAACATAATGCAGCATACCAGCGGCAACGATAACCCCCAATGAAACCCCCAGTTGCTGCCAAGTAGCAGCCAAACTAACTGCCGAACCATAATCAACGCTATCTACCTCGGCATAATACAACACATTCATACTCATGAATTGCGCAGCGGCAAATACCCCATTTAGAAATAGCGCCACATAAAATAGCCAATCCAGTTGATTAACAAACCCCAGCATTAATAACGCAACAAAGCTCCCCAGATTAGCAAAGGTTAAGGTGGTTTTAAATCCATACCAATCGAGCATTTTTTTAACTAACGTTCGCGATGAAAGTACGCCTATTGACATATAAATAAAATAGAATCCCGCTTGAAATGCCGACAAATGATAGGTAACTTCGAGAAAGATGGCTAAAATGAAAGCACGTCCACCGAGTGCCGCTCGAATAATGATCGTCGCAAAAAAACAAGTATTAAACGTGCGTAATTTGAAGAGCTTATAACAGACCACGGGGAATTGTGAACTACGCTCGATTAAAACATAAATAAAGCCAAAAAATATTGCCCCAGCCAATAGGCTGAGTTTAATCAATAAACTAACCTCGGCTAACAGAAAAACATCTAACCAAAAACAAAAACAACTTAGAAACAGCGCAAGAAAGATAAAGCCGAGTAAATTAAATTTATTTTGTTCCTCACGATAATTATCCACATATTTTAATGTTGCCAAAAACGCCAAGGCTCCAAGTGGAAGATTTACCCAAAAGATATAGTGCCACGAGAAATAACTAACCAAGTAGCCCCCCAAAATTGGCGCAAGCAGCGGTCCTAGCATAACAGGTAGCCCCATGATGGTATAAGCTTTAACCATCTGTTGTTTACTGAATAATTTAAGCAACAATAAACGTCCAACAGGTACCATAAATGCACCTGCCACACCTTGCAATAAACGCCAAACCACTAACATCGTAACCGAATTGGTTAAACCACACTGCAAAGACATCAAGGTAAATAAGACAATGGAAAATAACAAGGTATTACGTGTGCCAAAACGATCTGAAATCCAACCGCTGATGGGAATAAAAATCGATAGCCCAACCAAATAACTGGTTACCACTAATTTTAACGTAAAAACACTCGCATGAAAAGTCTGCGCCATTTGTGGAATGGCGACATTGAGAATATTTGCATCAAGATTCTCCATCAGTAAGACGGAAGAAATAATAAATAAACAAATAATTTGACGTGGCGTATAATCCGCCAATTTTAATTGCATTTAGGGATCTAATCTTTGAATTAATTGTAAACGGAGGCAACAAAAAAGGTAGGAATTTAATTCCTACCATTATTTTAGCCGTTTTACATAATTAGCGCGTGGTTTTACGCAAATAGAAGCGATGTCCAAGATAAATTACAGCAAATAAAATTACCGATGAATACAGCATAATAAAATCAAAAAAGCCGTAATGTTCACCCAAGGTAATGAATTGAGCAACTACAATAAACGCAATTACCAGCATCGAAGTTATTTGCGCCCATGGGTAAAATTTAGCTTTATACTTTAGAATGCCAACCCCACCTAAAGCAGGTAAAACATTCCGTCTAAATTTATAATGACTTAAGGCAATTCCAAACCACGCGATAAAGCCGCATAATGAAGAAATTTGCACGATGATTCCAAAAAAAGTTCCATTGCCAATAATTGAGGAAATAAACACCAATGAGCCAACTAAGGCCGTGGCTAGTAACGCAGGAATCGGTACACCATGCTTATTAAATTTTTTAAATACACTTGGCGTTTGCCCATGTTGTCCCATATACCATAAAATTCGACTCGATGAATACATACTCGCATTTGCGGCTGAAATTAAAGCAATCAAAATAATAAAATTCATCGCATCTGCCGCATACATTCCAGCAAATTTTTCAAAAATTAACGTATATGGACTGGTGGTAACACTATTTTGTTGAGCTAATTGTGGATCATTAAAGGGTAATAACAAACTTATAATACCAATTGAAAGCACATAAAATAAGGTTAAACGCCAAAATACCAGTTTAATTGATTTAGGAATACTCTTTTCAGGATCTTTGGTTTCACCAGATGCAACTCCAATTAATTCAGTACCTTGGAAAGAAAATCCTGCAAATAAAAATACAGCAATAAATCCGTACCAACCATTATGAAATGGTGCATCCGCAATATGCCAATTATGCGTACCAAATTGCGGTTGTTGCATAACTGTAAAAAAACCTAGCACAATAAAAACAATAATTACACCAACTTTAATAAATGATAGCCAGTATTCAATTTCACCATAAACTTTAACCGAAAAAATATTCGCAATAAAAATCATGACAAAAAAGGCTAAAGAAAAATAAACTGGATTAACCTCAGGAAACCAATAACTCATCACTAATGCAGCAGCAGATAACTCGGCGGCGATGGTAATAGCCCAATTTAGCCAGTAATTATAACTCATCGCAAAACCAAAAGATTTCCCGACATATTGTGTAGAATAATCACAGAACGAGCCAGAACTAGGCTTATAGGTACTCATTTCACCCAAGCTAGTCATTAAGAAATAGACAATAATCGCCATTAAGGCATACGCAAACATTGCACCACCTGGTCCGCCGATAAATATTGAATAGCCGCTGGCTAAGAAAATACCTGTACCGATTGATCCGCCAATGGCGATCATATTAATATGACGTGATTCTAATTTTTTTTCTAATTGAGACATGTTACAACCCTTTAAAAATGAACAAATAAGCGCTCTAAAATAATTAAACTAAAATAAATTTTGAGAAACTCAATAATTTTATTCCAACGTACAAGAGTTATTTGCGCGGCTTATATAATTCAGGGTGTTTTCGACATTCAAATGAACTAAGATGTTCAGATATGCCAGAAGTTGCCAATTGAAAGCAATTCCAACGACGGCTAGTCGATAAAATATCTAATTTAGATCTGAGAGTGCGTGTCTGGTTAAATATAACCGTAATGAAGCAGTATGAGAAAGGAAAATTTAATTGCATCGTCAATCCTTTAATAGTTCCAAATTTGAGACATAAATACGCCTTTTAGCGCACCATATTTGCGCGATAAGCAAACTAAGTTCATGGTATATTTCCTTAAATTATTATTCCTGATCATGTTTTTTCTCAATGTTCACAACATAATTAAAAACATTAACCAGTCTTAAAAACAATGGGGTTTATTTTAACACATTTTATCATTTTAGGCGCCTTGAATTTAGGATAACTCATCATAATCAATACAATTTAGTCAAATTATTATGTTTAAAGCTAGTATCTGTTTAATAATGCTACAAAGAACGCAGCTGTAAAAAAACCACTCAACAAGAGTGGCTTTAGATTATAGTTTAATTGAACAGGTTTAACAAATCCGGGGCAATTGTTCACCACTTAGCCAATCGACACGCCGAATTCCACCAAAAGTAGTGGTCATGGTCACGTAATTTTCGCTCAAGCTTTCGACTTCGGCAATCACGCTCGCATCTTTACCTAACGGGTGTTTACGCATTATTTCAACAATTTTTTCAGCATCCTCAGCCGCGCACATAATTAAAACTTTACCTTCATTGGCAACGTGCAACGGATCTAAACCCAACAACTCGCAAATGCCTTTAACATTATCATGCACCAAAATATTTTGCTCATTTAGCTTAATCCCCAAGGTATAGAAATTAGCCCATTCATTAATCGTTGCCGATAAACCACCACGAGTTGGATCACGCATACAGCGCACCGCTGGATTAATCGCCAGCACATCCTGAATCAAGCCATTTAGCGCAGCACAATCAGAAGCAATGTCGGTTGCGAAATCCAAACCTTGCCGCTTAGACATAATTGCCATACCATGATCAGCAATTGAACCATTAATAATGATTTTATCGCCAACTTTGAATTTAGCTTCAACATTAACTGACTCATCAATAACACCAATACCGCTGGTGTTAATAAAAATTCCATCACCCTTGCCACGTTCAACTACTTTGGTATCACCTGTGACGATTTTAACCTTTGCCTCACGAGCGGCTTTAGCCATAGACTGCACGATAGTACGTAAGTCGGCTAATGGAAAGCCTTCTTCAATAATAAAACCAACCGAAATATATAACGGAGTTGCACCAGACACGGCTAAATCATTAACCGTACCATTAATCGCAATTGAACCAATATCGCCACCATTAAAAAACAATGGCGACACAACGTAGCTATCCGTAGAAAAAGCTAATTTACCATTTAATTGCGGCAAAATCGCTTGATCAGATTGTTGCGCTAAAAATTCATTGTCAAATTCTTTCAAAATCAACTGATTTAACAATTGATACATTGCTCGTCCACCTGCACCGATAGTTAAATCGACATTTTCTTTAAAATTAAGTTTCATGATTATTTAATTACTCCATATTGATAACTCGCTGCACACGCACCCTCACTCGATACCATACAAGCACCCATTGGATGTTCTGGGGTACAGGCTTTGCCAAATAACTTACACTCGTGCGGTTCTTTTAAACCACGCAAAATTTGCGGACACTCACAGGCCTTAACATCATCACTATCAAATTCAGGGATATCAAAGGCAACTTCAGCATTAAATTCGGCATATTCAGCACGGATTTTTAAACCACTCGCAGGAATATTCCCCAGACCACGCCAACTAAATTGATCACGTACTTCAAGTACTTGAGCAATCATTTGTTGTGCCATCATGTTTCCAGTGGTAGTTACCGCGCGTGAATATTGATTAACTATTGCAACTTTATTTTCATTAATCAATTCAACCAAAAATAAAATTGATTGAATCACATCTAAAGGCTCAAATCCTGCAATTACAATCGGTTTTTGATAATCATCTGAAACTTTCTTATACGCATCCGAACCAATTACAATGCTTACATGTGATGGACCAATAAACCCATCGATCTTGACTTCTGCATTATGCAAAATTGCTGCCATCGCAACTGGTGTTAAAACATGATTACAAAATACCTTAAAATTAGTTAAACCCAGCCGTTTAGCTTCCAAAATCGCATGCGCCGTTGGCGGTGTTGTTGTTTCAAAACCAATCGCAAAAAAGACTACCGTTTTACTAGGGTTTAATTTAGCTATTTGTAATGCATCTGCCACCGAATAAATAATTCGCACATCCGCACCGCGCGCTTTAGCTTTAATTAAACTGTCTTGCTTATCTCCAGGTACACGAATCATGTCCGCATACGAACACAAAATCACCTCAGCTTGACTCGCTAACCAAAT
>JAIETT010000165.1 GCA_019744945.1 Burkholderiales bacterium | reverse complement strand
TTATTGTGTGGGGTAATGATTAATTCAGCCTTGGCAGATAGTGATTATCAGAATTTTGATAAGGCGACGCGCTTAAAACAACTAACGCCCTTACAATATGATGTAACTCAGAAACAAGCGACTGAAAGAGCCTTTGATAATAGTTATTGGAATAATCATGAATCGGGTATTTATGTTGATATTGTATCGGGTGAACCACTGTTTAGTTCTACCGACAAATACGACTCAGGGACTGGTTGGCCGAGTTTTACTAAACCGATTTCGAATAAAGATATTACGACTAAAATTGATCATGGGTTTTTTAGCACGCGTGTGGAAGTTAGCTCAAAATATGCGCACTCTCATTTAGGACATGTCTTTGATGATGGGCCAGCGCCAAACGGTAAGCGTTATTGTCTGAATTCGGCAGCACTCAAGTTTATTCCGCTTGCGCAAATGAAATCAGCTGGCTATGCTCAATATTTATACTTATTTAATTCATCCACGACTACGAAAAAATAATTATGCTTGAACAAAAATATCGCCATTATTATCAAAAAATCTTGATTGACCCCGTTCTAAACATGGGGTGCAAGTTTTCACCGACGCTCATTACGCTCTTATCTGGAGTCGTTGGACTATTGATTATTCCAGCCGTGTACTTTCATTATCCATGGCTAGCGGTATTTTTATTGGCGTTGTCAGGATACCTCGATACTTTAGATGGTTCGGTAGCACGAGCCTGCAACAGTTCTACTCAACTAGGTGGTGCTTTGGACATTGTTGTTGATCGGATTGTCGAAAGCTCAGTAATTTTTGCGTTGTATTTAGTTGATCCAAGTCGGGGGATAGCCTGCTTTTTAATGCTTTTCGCTAATTTAATTTGTATTACCAGCTTTTTGGTAGTTGGAATCTTTGTTGAACAAAATAGCAATAAGAGCTTTTTTTATCATAATGGTTTAATTGAACGTGCTGAGGCATTTATCTTTTATGTTTTAATGATCCTAGTTCCTAGTTTTTTTACCCCATTAGCCTATGGCTACATTATTTTAGTATTGTTGAGCGCTTTTTTACACTTGCGCTTTTTTCATTTCTGGCATAAAGGTAACAGCTAATGGGGATAATTTCAGGTTTACTGTGTTTTTTACTGATTGCCTTTTATAGCCTACGCAACTCACGTCGGGTAAAATCTCAAGATGAATATTTACTGGCTGGACGACATACGAAGCTCTTGCCTTTAGTGGCAACGTTGGTTATGACCGAGTTTAATACTGGAACCTTAATTTCTTTTTCATCATTAGGTTATTTGGCTGGTTATTGGGCATTAGCGATGCCATTTATCTTTTTGATCGGGTTATTATTTTACACCCTAACCGTGGCTAAAAAATGGAAACAATTTAATGGTGTTTCAGTGGCGCATTTTTTTGCACTACGCTATGGACGAAAATTAGAGTTATTAGTCGCGGTAGTATTGTTTTTAGCGATGTTGGGGTTTAGTGCTGCGTATATTAAATCACTCACCTTGCTAATGCTACCATTGATTCCAATTGCCGCACCGTTACTTAGCGCTGGATTAGTCATAATAATTTTATTCCTTACTCTTCGTGGCGGTCTTAGTTCGATAATTGCCTTGGATCTGCTCTCCTTTATTTTTGTACTAGTTTTCTTTCCATTATTGGTTTATTTTAGCTTTAAATTACCCCAATTAAATGCAATGCCAGATTATAATTTAGTTCAAATGCAATTATTGTTACCCCCGAAATTTATCATTTCATTAACTATTCTAACCATGTTTAGCTATATTATTGCACCGTGGTATGGACAAAAAATTGTCGCAGCGAAAACCCCACAAACGGCATATCTTGCTGCAGCTATCGCGGCGGTAATAATTTTTTTACTTTACGGATTAGGGATTTTAGCAACGGCTATCTTACGTCAAAAAGGTGTGCATTTGGCTGATATTCAATTAGGTTTGCCATACTTGATTCACAATGCGCTACCGCATGAATTGCAGGGAGTTGCGTATGTCGTATTATTTTTTGTCGCGGCAAGTACCCTAGCTGGAGTATGGAATGCAATGGTAACTTTAATCGTCGGCAGTATTTTTAAATCCGATCGACCAAAACTTAATTCCAATCTCCTGTGGGTATTGCTCTGTGCAATTGGCGCGTATGTAATTGCCAATACCTTGATTGATAATATCCTCAATAAGATGATTTTATTCAATATTCCGATTGTGGCGTTTGCATTTGCTTTATTAGCAGGGTTTTATTGGAAAAGAGCCAATAGTTTAGGTGCTTATGTTAGTATCGTAGTTGGTATTGCTTGGGGAGTTTTTTGCTATTTATATATCGGTGAGAAAGGCAACTATACCTGGTATTGGGCGGTTTATGGAGTTCCACTAATTTTTCTTAGTGGGGTTATCGGTTCATTAATATTAACGGATCGTGAGAATACAAAACTCCATAAAAGTAAGAAACCGTAATCAATTTTTCGGCGTGAGAGCTTCTTTTCAATGATCTTTGTAAATTCATTCATACCTGAATCAACCTCATCTCATTAAGGACTAAAATAGTGCGCTTAATTCTTCTAGTTTGGTGTTCCTTAATTCTGCAACCAGTTCTGGCAAGTGATTTAGCCAGTCAAGCGCATCTATTTCAACAAGCCGAGAGCTTTATTCTTAGCCAGCCGCAAGAGTCAGAAATACCCTTGAACGAGGTGGTTGCCAATTATCGTAAGTTAGAATTACGCTGGGTTGGTCAAGATAATGCCAATTATAATCACCAACAAATTGAGAATAATCCGATTTTTGCGAAAACCGCATTATTTGACTCTACTGCAAAAATTGAGTCAAGTGCCAAAATAAGTTATAAACGCCTTAAATATCAAACCACGAATCAAGATGGGGTACAAAATGTCTCGGGCTTGTTATTACTGCCACCTGCCAAAATTAAAGGCGTAATTCTCTATTTTCATTCAACGATTAGTGGTAAATTAAACGTGCCATCGCTTCATTTTCAAGATTATAAAGCCGAAATGTTGGCGGGGATTTTTGCGGCAAATGGCTATATTGTGGTTGCGCCAGATTATATTGGGCTAGGGGATAATTATTCAGCGATGCACCCCTATATTGTTTATCCGCGTCCCAATGTAGATGATGGGCAGAGTATGCTCTTAGCTACGCTGCGCTACTTAAAGCAACATCAGCTTGTAAGCCCAAACAAATACCCGCTGCCTTTATTTGTAAGTGGTTATTCGGAAGGCGCATCGTATGCACTGTGGTTTAGCCGCATTTATCAAACTGAGCCAAACTTTCGTCAAGCGTTACTTAAGCAACACGTGGTGTTAAAGCAAACGGTGGCGATTGAAGGTGCTTATGATTTAAGTGGGGTGATGTTGCCTTTTTTATTGAGTAATCAAGTTAGCGAATCGGTGAATCACTATAACATTAATAGTAGCTTTTGGGGTTCAATGTTGAAGCCATCGTTGTTGGTAAATGCTTTGCTCAGTTACGCGTATTATAATCATGTGGCGGAGAGTAATTTGTTTAACCCTAATTTCTATGCTTTAAAATGTATTCTGGATTTACCGCTTTGTGGACATGCTACGAGTAATCAATTTAATGTGGATAGCGTACGTTTCAGTAACACCAATCAATTTAAATTGGCGCTTAATTATTTTTTTGCAGCATTGTTTAAATCTTCGGCAGGAATTAGTTATTCGCCGCTAGATAACAGTGTGCAAGCCTTGGTGAATCCAGAAATGAGTACCGATAAAAGCTTGCTTAAAGTTGTGAGTCAGGCGGATATTTTAAATTGGAAAAGTACGAAGCCCATTACCTTAGTTTCATTAGCCAAAGACTCGTTGGTTCCCGAGAATAATTCTGCGGCAGCCTATGCTGGAATGATTAGGGCTGGTTCAAAGAATGTGAAATATATCAAAGTTGAGAATAATTTACTCCATGCACGTGCTATTCTTGGACCGAATGTTGCCGATCACGTGAGTTTTGAATTGTATGCTTTATTGATCGCACTCAATGAGTTTAACCAAATTATGCCTCGTTCTTTTAGTGACCTTAAGTCTAAATGAGCAACTACTATAAAAAGACGTCATCTTGTGTGAGTTAACTTCTCTTTTAAATTATACTAATTATTCGTTATAATCAATATGTTTTCCTGTACGCATGTCTGGTATGCTGAGTTTAGGCTTATATTAATTGTTGTATTTCATCACTGTGAAAAAAGTCTAAATTAGTATAACAGTTATACAAAAATGTCTATTTTGTATTGTGCTAATAAAGTGCTATAATGATATATAAATTATTTTAATTCTGCTGGTGTTGTAAAATAATTTAATCTCTTCGTGCCTAGCTTTTTGTGATTTGTCGCATTAATGAAGTAGCTTTAAGCAGACGGTCTCGAAGAGAAGATTTGCCGTAACTCCTTGTCACTTGTCTTCTAGCTCGGCAAATTTAATTTACTAGTTTATTGGGTATTATGTAAAGTTCAGTAAGAGTGGGTTATGTAAGATGTTTACGCTAAATTATTATGAATTGGGTATTTTTTACCCAATGTTTCTCGATAAAAGCATCTACAATACCGCTTTGCAAATATAATACTTCAAATTTAAATTATTAATAATAATCTAACTTAAGGGGAAAATCATGAATAACAAATTAACTTTAAATCTCTTACTGGCCTTTGGTGCGATTGTACTAACCGCTTGTAATAGTGGTACTTCCAATGGTTCAACCGTTGCTCAAAATCAAGCTTTGCAATTATCGTCAAATGGCTTAACTGGCTCTACTTGTGATGGAATTGCAACTTGGGATGCGGCTAAGGCTTATGCCAGCGCAGGAATGCTTGTAGTAAAAAATGGTAAAGAGTATAAAAATAATTGGTGGACTCAAGGTAATGATCCAGAAACTAATAGTGGTGTTGCTGGAAGCGGTCAACCATGGTTTTTTATGACAAATTGTGGTGTTGCTCCAACGCCGACACCTACACCTACTCCAACCGTGACGCCAACGGCGACACCTACCCCGAGTCCAACCCCAACCGTAACGCCTACCCCGACGCCAACGGTTACACCAACTCCTGTTAGTGGCTTGCCAACGCCAATTCACTTTACGCCATTAAGTACGGCAAGTGGTGTGATTAACTATCACTTGAATTTACCTTACGGTTCGGGAAATGTGGAAAAATTAACTTTATCAGCTAATTATACCGATTTGTTAATTTCTAATTATGTAGCAGGGGCGTTACTTGGTCGCTTAATGCATGAGAAAGAGCCAAATTTACAATTCAATAAAGATTATATCTATGGAACAGTATTTGGTCAATTATTGCAAGAAAATATTGATACTGCTGGTTACACTAATTCAAGTGATTGGATTAATGCCAATGATGCACAGCGTGCAAGTTTATTAAATTCTGGTCAAGGCGGTCCATACCAAATTAATGATTACTCTAAACGTTTAGAGAATAGTACTGGTATTGGCTTAGTGAATTTTGTAGCTCTTCAAAAAGGATTAGGTTACACCGTTGAACAACAAGATAGTGGAGCTCAGACCTTGGCAAAAGGTCCAGATTCGCTTGATCAAAAATATTTTGGACCACTAGCTGCAGCTTATTTCCACCTAAATGATATGAATCGTTTAGCGATGAATAATGCGGAGACGTGGGGGCCACAATACGACTACTACGCTAAATGTATGAGTAATTTGAAATTATCTACTTCTGCGACAAACGTAAATAATATCTATGATATGATTTTGAATGCAGCTTATAATGCAGGAACTTATTCAGCAATTATTAAAGATTATTTCCGAGTTTGTGCTGGAATGTACACTACTAGCCCAGAAATGACTCAGTTAAAATCACTTGGTGACTATACATTATCAGATTCTGTGTATAAAACTACGATTGGTTCAACAGAAGCGATTGGTTCAACCTTTATTCTTTATCCACGTCAAATCCGCATCTATTTAGATCAAATTTATAATCAAAAAACCTTCAATTCTGATGCAATTACTGGTACAAACAGTATTAAATTAAGTGTGCAAGATATTGAATATGTTTTTGAAAATGCGTTTGGTACTTTAGCTTACGTAACTAGTGCGAATAAATATGATTATATTGCAACGGCAGATAGTAAGAAAGCTTTCACGGCTGCATTAACGTCTAATAATGTGAGTGTAACGACGTTTTTAGATATTTCTACACCAGCTGGTAAAACTAAATTCTTCAAATTGCTCGATGATGCAATTAATAATTTAGCTACCAACTTGAATATCAATTTTGGTACGGTTACGCAAACGACGATAGGTGGAACTACGCCAACGCCAACACCGACCACGACGCCAACCCCAGGTGGCAATTGTCCAACAACTGCACAGGTTTATCCTGCTGGGCGTAATAGTTATGTGAGTGGTACGATTGTTAAAGCTAGTGATAGCCAGTTCTATAAATGTAATGCTGGAGTTGCAGCATGGTGTAATAGCCCTGCCGAATGGGCTTATGCGCCAGCTACAGGTGTGGCAACAACTTCTGCTTGGACGCTACAAAGCTGTAATTAATTATAGCCTTATCAAATAAGAGAGTTTCGTGTGAACTCTCTTATTCTTTTGAGGCCAAGATTTATACTCAATCAGATTCTCCAGCTTGGCTTTATAGTTGGATAAACTTGAATCTATTTGAATATAGTGCTTGGTAATTAAATAAAATAATATTTTAAAAATTAGGGAAAATATGCGATTAAATAAATTAACTACCGCGCTCATTACGCTTGGTACACTTGGCTTAAGTGCCTGTAATGGCGGAACCTCTGCAAGTAACCCCAGTGTTAACACGGTAACCGCTAATCAGGTTGCACCACAATTATTTGCAACTAGCTCATGTTTAACTGGTAAAGCTAATTTTACTGGTTCTGGCTGGTATATTGGCGGAAATATTTCAATTAGTAATAATTGTGCGAGCTCGGTTGACTTAAAAGGTCAAACGGTAAGTTTTACGGCTCAGACGACTGATGGCAAAGCGGCAACGATCGGACACTCTTCGGTTTATGCGAATAACACGAATTATTCATTAGTTTTCGCGAGTGCTGGTGCGAATAATGTAAGTGGTGCAATTGATGCAGCTGTATCGTGGGATGGTAAAAATCTAAATGGAACTATTGAAAAAGGTCAAACTTTAACTTTCACAAGTGGGGCAAATACGGCAAGTGGTGGTACTTTCGATGATAGTACTGCAAATAGTTCATTCTCAATTAATGGTACAACGCCACCTGTGGTCGAAAAAGGTGAACTAGATGTTGTACTTGATACTAGTTCGGCGGGATGTTCAGCTGGAGTGGCGTGCTCAGATGTTAAAATAGCAGTAACTGATGCAAGTGGTCAACTAATTAAGAATATCACTGTTCCAGTTGCTCAATTAGGTTCGAGTGTTACCACCCAAATTAAAGATGTTGCCGTGGGTAATTACACCTTGTCGGCAAGTAATCTAGGGTCAGACAGCATTAGTTACACACCAAATGCTACCCCAAGTGTACAAGCGAATACAACTACAGTTAGCACGATTAAATATACTCAGCCAATGCCTGCGGTGAAAACTGGTGTAGCAAAATTATCGATTGCCAGCAAAGTACCAAATTATACTGCTCCTTTAACCGTGAAGATTTTAAATAGTAAAGATGGTAATAAGGTCGTTAATAGTTATTTAATTAAACAAGGTGCTTCAATTACTACCGAGAATTTGCCAATTAGCGATGCGAGCCATGCTTACGTAGTAAGTGTTGCGGGTATTGCTGACCCTAAAGCAGGTTTATATTATGTTGAGTCTGGTTTGCCGATGGTGGTAATTAAAGCCAATACGACGACTAATTTGGCGATTCCATTTACTAAGCTTGCCACGGCGAATTTGGTGAATTTGACGTTAAAAACGACGGGGTTACAAACTAGTGATAGCGCTAGCTTGAGCTTCCAAGATGCAACGAACAAGTATAACTATGTAAGTTATGTCGGTCAGACTAATGCAAGTGTTGTGTATAAAGTTGAGAAAAATTTAAACTTGGGCTACACCATGACAGCAGGCTTGAGTAATTATCAGCAGAATCCTTTAACTGCAACTGGTGTGATTAGTGCTGCAACGACGCAAAATTTGGTCTTTGCCGTTGCAACTGATCCAGTTGTACCGCCAGTTGGGTTAAATGATTGGCCTAATTATTTGGCAATGGGTACGATTAGTAATGGTGTGCCAACTTCAGAGCCAACCGATCAACGCATCGATTCGATCTTTACCTATAATGGTACCGGTGGTGATGGGGACCCTGGGCGAATTGAGTCACCGTATAAAATTTATAATATGATGACGATGGGTAAAGCCATTCGTGATAAAACTGGTTATGCGGTAAATCCATCTTTGGTTGAATATCAATGGCAATTAAGCGGTGGTTGGAATCCAGCTGACGTTGAAGACACTGATCGTTTAACCAAGCATTTCTTTAATTTGATGTTCTTGGCTGATACCTTACAGACTCAAGCGCCTGCATTAACCGGCACGCATGGAACAATCTTATTGAGCCCTGATTTACTTGGTTTTATTGGTAATACCAATCGCCAAGCTGATGTTGAGGCTTTGAAAATTAATGTTAATCAAGCCGTGGCACAAGCTTCATGCATGATGACTAAGCAAGTTGATTTTAGTCAAGAATCTAGTTGTACTTATGCGTGGAATCAACAACCAATTACACTTAATGGTACGGTGCGTGATTTAATGCCTTGGTTAAAAACTAAAACAGATAATTACACGGCTGGAACGGCTTTTGCTGACTGCGTGGGTGGTGCGGTTGTTAGCAAATGTGCTAATGCGGTTGCTCCAGCTGGGACACCAACCTTTAGTAGTAACTTTAATGGTTGGGTACAAGCGCAGAATTATTTAGCTAAAAAATATGGTCCACAGGTGAATTTAGGCTGGCATGAAAATATCTCTGGCGCACCGAGTGGTGGTTGGTGGGTACATGGTGGTGCTACCGCGGTAACGCCGTATGCCAATGCAGTTTTGGCTGATTTGAAACGCTTTGCAGTTTTCAGTGGTACGTATAAACCTGATTTTATTTACCTAGATCGTTATGGTGCTGATGATTATGTTGGTCAAATGCCATCATTCCATCAACAAGTACATAATCAAGCGACTTTCTACAATGATCAAGATTGGGCAAATATTGTGCAATTGTCAAAACAATTAAGCGAAGGTTTGGCGGCTGGTTATGGTAAAGCTTATGTGCCAGTGATGTTATGGCAAATTCCTGCTGCGCATATTCATACGAATACTGAACAAGTAGTTGCAAATGTAAATGATCAAGAAGAGGGTTCGGCACCAGTGTATTTCTTTGGTGATCCTCGTTTAGATAGTACCTTAAGCAATATTGCACCATGGATTGATCAAGGTGTGGGTAGTCTTTCTGAAGCTGGTTATGGTTTATGTAAAGATAAATCAGCCTCACAATGTTTAACCTTAAATAAATTTAATTGGGGACATAGTGATAATGCTCAGCTGCAACAAGCCGCAGATGCACACATCTTCTCAATTCTGTGGGGTGCGGGTGGTTTTGCTACAGGTGTGTGGCCTGTTGTTGGACAAACTTTCTATGATGGTGGTTGGATGGCAAATACAGTCAATACCTACTATACGAAACGTTTGCAAAAACTGAATTGACGTTAGAATAAATCTAAAAGCCCTGTAAGTTTAATTTTACAGGGCTTTTGTTTAGAGACTCAATTATTCTGGATAAAGTTAGTTAATTTAAGCACTTTTTGATGGCTGTATTGTCATGAAGCTATTTTTATCAGCATCTAAAACAACATCTTTTATAATCAGTTTTTGAATTGCAAAAATAAAGGTTTTCATCGTTGCAGTGTATTAAATTTAATTTAAGAAAGTTCTATCTGCTAAAGGATAACCTGTTGGTGTTTCAATATTCGTTGGATGTATCATTTGGTAATTTAAAGTAGGGTTAATTTTAGTCTTTACCTGTTGAGGAGTATGAATATTTGCAAAGCCAATGCCAAAAGCTCCAATTAGTAAGCCAAGTAAAAGTATTTTTTTCATAATGTAGTCCTCTATGAATTAGTATAGGTTGATATGTTTAACAGACATCATTATAAAGTTGATTAATTTATTAGTTTGTCTCACTTGCGAGACAAACTAATTATTGTCATAAAGTTTTATCCCATATTATAGAAATAATTTGTGTCAGTTTTATGCGGAATGGCAATAAATGGGATAAAATACGATAACCAACGATGTTGCGTAAATATACTTCTTATCATGCTATTTAAGCTGCAAATATGGCTGATTTTGATTGCGCTCATTAGTATAAAAACTTGCAAATATACTGCGGTAGGGTATATAATGCAGTAAGAGCTTAAAATTTTAAAGGAATCAATGCAATGAAGTTAAACCTTATTTTGAGTTTACTAATTTTAACTGGGAGTAGTTTTGCACTGCCAACGGTACTTGAAGTTAAATCACAGACGATTCAAGTCAATGGCAAAAGTGTTCAACTAGGTACAATTGTTCAACCCGATGGTACTTGGGGTTATTATCCACAAGCTGGTGGTGATTTTGATGTAATTCTCAAGAATGATTTAGCTGAGTCAACGGTAATTCATTGGCACGGTCTAATTTTGCCAAATCAACTGGATGGAGTGGCTGGGCTAACCCAAGCACAACCGATTGCACCTGGTCAGCAGCAACATTATAAATTTAAACTGCAGCAAACGGGAAGTTATTGGATGCATTCACACCAAGGTTTACAATTGCAAACTGTGGTAGAAGCGCCCTTAATTATCTTGGATAAGGCTGATTTAAAACAACAACAAGTTGTGGTAATGTTTCAAGATTTTTCATTTAAAACCCCAGAACAAATTATGGGTGAGTTAAAGCCTAATGCCAGTTCAACGATGCATTCTATGGATGCAGCTCCTGTTGCCGCTAATGCCTCCGCACCAAAGATGGCGCTGGATCATGCGCAGATGATGGCTAAGATGGGTGCAGAATCAATGGCTGACATGGATATGGACATGAGTGATTCAGCAGATGAACATGGCGCGCACGCTGGTATGGCAATGGATCTGAATGATGTAGAATACGATGCGTATTTAACCAATTATCATAGCCCAGATCAGCCGCAAATTACGCAGGTGGTCGCGGGCAAAACGGTGCGCTTACGCTTTATTAATGGTGCCTCAGGAAGTAATTTCTGGATTAATCTGGGTAAATTAAATGGTCAGTTAGTTGCGGTAGATGGGCAGGCGATTAAACCATTGAGTGGTAAGCGCTTTGAATTAGCCTTGGGACAGCGCGCAGATGTGCTAGTTAAAATCCCTGCTGCGGGTGGAACTTTCCCACTTTTAGGTCAAGTTGAGGGTTTAAAAGCGCAAACTGGGATGTTATTAACTACACAGGCTAAGCCAGCATTCAAATCAATTGAGTCACAGGCGGCAGTAGTTGCCCCCGCGCTTGATTATGCGGATGAGCTGAAGTTACACAGTATTGAAGCGCTTGCGAGTGCTAAAGATAAAGTAAATCTTAAGCTTAAAATTACTGGTGATATGCAGAATTATGTTTGGCAAATAAATGATCAAACTTGGCCAAATGTTACTCCGTTACACGCCAAACAAGGTCAATTAGTTAGTATGACCTTTGATAATCAAAGCATGATGGCGCACCCGATGCATTTACACGGTTATGAATTTAAAGTAATTAGCATTAACGGTAAGCGCATAAATGGCGCAATGCGTGATACAATACTTGTGTTACCAAATAGCCAAGTAACAGTTGAATTTGTCGCAAGTAATCCAGGTAAGTGGATGTTGCATTGCCATATGCTTTATCATATGGGTGCTGGTATGATGACTTATTTGGATGTGACACCGAGCAAATAATTCAAGAAAATTAACTTCTTGATGCGGGATAACTCCGGTGACTATGTGTGCACCGGAGTTTGTTTAATTTAGCAACTGCGTAAGTTGTGATTCATTGGGAGAAGACACGTGAATTTTTATGATTTAATTAAACAGCAAAATTTAGGCAGTTTATTATTAAGTGGTAATTTTGGTTTGGAAAAAGAGAATGTCCGTACCGATTTAGCGGGAAATATCGCGTTAACACCACATCCCGAGGCTTTTGGTGATAAGGCGAAACACCCATATATCACGACCGATTTTGCCGAGTCGCAGGTTGAAATGGTCACGCCAATTTTTGACACAACCAAGGAAGCGCTTAATTTTGTTGAGGCGTTGCATGATATTGTGTCATTAGAACTGAATAACGAAGTTTTGTGGCCTTATTCTTTGCCACCAGTTTTACCTCACGACGATCACTTAATTAAAGCCGCACAATTTACCGATCCAGAAATTACCGAATATCGTGAATATTTAGCCAATAAATATGGCACACGTAAGCAATTGCTCTCAGGGGTGCATTTTAATTTTTCATTTAGTGATAAATTTATGTCATTGATTTACAATGCTAATCCAGGGAATCTGTCATTTCGTGAATTTCGTGATCAGGTTTATCTTAAAGTTGCGCGTTATTATTTGAAATATTGCTGGTTGGTAATTTATTTAACTGGCGCAAATTCGGTGGCGCATGAGTCGTATATTTCATGCTGTAATCCAGCTAAAGAAAAAATTAGCAGCGATAGTTATTTATTTAAAGGTTCGAGTTTTAGAAATGGAATTAGTGGTTACCGTAATTTGGAACATTTTTATGTTTCGTATAATTCCTTGTATGAATATATCGCCGATATCAAAGGTGCAATTAATGATGGACAAATTATTGCGGCTAAAGAATATTATTCGCAGTTGCGGCTTAAGGGTTCAAGTAAAGCTGGAGTGTTGAAAGATTTACATCAAAATGGAATTAATTACGTTGAAATTCGTACCTTGGATCTTAATCCGCTGACTAAAGTTGGGATTACACAAGAATCTTTAGACTTTATTCATTTATTATTGGTGTATTCATTAGTCGCGCCTGATTTTTGGTTAACTGATGAGGAATATCGTTTTGCTAATTTGAATCAAATTTTAGCTGCCGATGCTGATCGGAGTCAAGATATTCGTTTACATTATTCGGCGAGTGAAGAACGGAGTTTGCGCGAATGGGGCAGTGAGTTTCTTGAGCAAGTTTATACTTCGTTGAGTGGCTTGGGAATTGAAAGTAGTAAATTAGCGGTTTTGCAGACTATGCAAGCCAAATTACGCGAGAATACGCCAAGTTATGCCGCGCAGATTGCGAGTGAAATTGCCACCCACGGTTATAGTCAGTTTTTTATGGGGCAGGCGCAGGATTATTTAGCTCAAAGTCAGAAAACTTTCTATAAATTCAGTGGTTTTGAAGATTTAGAGTTATCCACGCAGGTTTTACTTAAAGAAGCGATTAAGCACGGTGTGAAATTCAACTTCCTTGACCGACAAGATAATTTTATTGAATTAGAACATGCTGGGGTTAGTCAAATTATCAAGCAAGCGACTAAAACTAAATTAGATAACTATGCCACAATTTTAGCGATGGAAAGTAAAGTCGTGACTAAGACTTTGATGGCGCGGCAAAATTTGGTGATTCCCAATGGTGAAAGCTATGCTTCATTAGCGGCGGCATTAGTTGATTATCCTGTATTTAAAGATAAAGCGATTGTAATTAAGCCGAATTCAACTAATTTTGGGCTAGGAATTACGATTTTTAAAAACGCATTTAGTTTAGCCGAATATCGTCAGGGTTTAGAAATTGCGTTTAAACATGATGGCAAAGTTTTAGTTGAAGAATTTGTGCAGGGTAAAGAATATCGTTTTTTTGTGATTGATAATCAAGCGGTGGCGATTTTAAATCGTGAGCCTGCCAATGTATTGGGTGATGGGGTTATGAGTATTCGCGAATTAGTTGCCGTGAAAAATCAAGATCCATTGCGCGGTAGTGGCTATGTTACACCGCTGGAAAAAATTAAACTGGGCGAGGTTGAAGAAATGTTCCTCCATCAACAAAATTTAACCTTTGACTCAATTCCTGAGCTGGAGCAAAAAGTCTATTTACGCGAAAATTCAAATGTTTCAACTGGTGGCGATTCAATCGATTATACCGATATTATGCCCAAAGCCTATAAGCGGATTGCGGTTAAAGCTGCAGCGAGTGTTGGTGCGCTGATTTGTGGTGTAGATATGATAATTCGGAATATTAAGAATCCATACCCAGAAAATAATTATGCACTAATTGAGTTAAATTTTAATCCCGCCATTCATATTCATACTTATCCGTATCAAGGTAAGGATCGCAAAGTTGCCGAGCGGATTTTGTTGGCGTTAAAGTTGATTGAGAAAAACCATGTTAAGCAGTGAGTTTAACTTACAAAATGTAAAATGTGCAGGTTGTGTCGGTAAAATTCAGTCTAAACTGAAGCAGTTAGCTGGGATTCATTCTGCACAAGTGAATTTACTCGATAAGACTTTGTTGGTTGAATATTCTGGTGTAAAATTAGATCAAGCAGTGATTACAGAAGTCACTAAGCTGGGTTTTGGCGCCAGCTTGGATCACGTCATTGAAGAGCCTCTCAATTTATGGTTAAGCGTTGGTTTGCCGTTAATTGCGGGCGGATTATTGATGAGTGTTGGCATGTTACCCACCTTGATGCTTGATTTCTCCACGCTAACGGGATTTAGTCTGGGCTTATTCTATGCGGCCTGCTCCTTCGCCATTATTGGGCTGGTTGGCACTAAAATTGTTAAAAGCGGTTGGAATGGCTTAATTACGCTGAATTTTAATATGCACAGCTTGATTTTATTGGGCGTGGCTGCGGCGTGGCTGTATTCAAGTGGAATAGTGCTAGTGAGTTACTTTAGTTCTCTGGCAGTAATTCAACATGTCTATTTTGAGTCGGCATTAATTATTATCGGTTTAATTAATCTTGGTGCTTATCTTGAGGAGCGCGCCAAAAACTCCACCACGGCGGCGATAAAAGGTTTAACCCAGCTAGTTCCTGCTACCACCACCGTTATGGTGGATGGTGGAGAACAGGTGGTGGCAACTAATCTACTTCGCACTGGTGATGAAGTCAAAATCCGTCCTGGTGAACGTATTCCCGCCGATGGTGAAGTTATCCTTGGTGAGGGGTATTTGAATGAATCAATGCTAACTGGTGAACCGTTACCTGTGCATAAACAACGCGGTGATAAAGTCATTGGTGGTTCGATAAATACCAGTGGTGCCTTGGTGTTTGAAGTTACACAAATTGGGGGAAATACCTTATTAGCGGGAATCATCCATTTAGTTAAAACGGCGCAATTATCTAAGCCAAAATTGGCTAAGCTCGCTGATCAGGTTGCCAAAATTTTTGTACCGAGTATTATGTTGATTGCTCTATTAAGTAGCGTAGTCTGGTATTTTTGCGCTTCAGTGAATCCATTTTATCATGCCATTTCGGTGTTTATGACAGTGTTGTTAATTGCTTGTCCGTGTTCGGTTGGTTTAGCGATTCCTGTGGCGTTAATGGTGGGAATTGGACGCGGTGCTAGTCAGGGTATTTTAATTCGTGATGCTAGTTGTTTGAGCGCGGTTGAGCAATTAGACACAGTGGTACTGGATAAAACTGGTACGATTACTCTGGGTAAGCCCCAAGCCTTAGGGATTACCTTGGCAGAGGGTTATGTACTTGCAGAGGTTTTAGCTCCATTACGTGCGCTTGAACTTAATTCGGAACATCCCTTAGCGGCGGCAGTTGTCGAATATTGTGCTGCATCGGGTGTGCCGTTGCAGGTGAGTAAATTTGAGTCGCTAAGTGGCAGTGGCGTACGCGGTGTGATCGATGGCATTGAATATTCGGCTGGTTCGGCGGCGTGGATGATGCAAGTTGCGCAGCTGAATTTGGACTTGATCGTTGAGAGTCCATATAGTCAAATTTATTTGGCTAAGGCTGGAGAGGTGTTGGCTCGTGTAGAAATTGCCGATGCGCTTAAGCCTGATTCAGCGGCAGCGATCGCAGAATTACAGCAGGCTGGGCTACGCGTAATTATGTTAACTGGCGATAATCAAAGTGCTGCGCAGGCTATTGCGGGACAGGTTGGTATTACGGAAGTTTATGCTAATTGTCAGCCAGCGGATAAAATTAATTTGATTAAACGTCTGCAAAATGAAGGTAATAAAGTGGTGTTTGTTGGTGATGGAATCAATGACGCGCCGAGTTTGGTACAAGCTAATCTTGGGATTGCCATCGGCGGCGGAACTGACATTGCGATGCAAAGTGCCGCAATTACCTTGATGTGTAACTCGCTTAGTGGTGTTAGTCGTGCACTCGATTTAGCCCGTAAAATTAATCGCAATATGCGCCAAAATTTGTTTGGATCGTTTGTGTATAATTCGCTGGCGGTATTAGTTGCGGCTGGAGTTTTTTACCCATGGTGTCACATGACATTAAATCCAGTGATTGCGAGTGTGGTGATGAGTCTTTCTTCATTAACCGTAATAACTAATGCCTTACGTTTACGTTATGCTTAGTTTCGACTGAGCAACTAAAATTTTTCTAGAAATAAATCCCGATGACTAAAGAACATAAATTGAAAATTAATCCTGCGGCAAGCTCTGCAGGTGGGGTCAAATCATTAACCAACGCCGCCCAACATATTTGGCATAAATCTGATCTATTAACTGGGATTAAAGCGGTTAAGAGCATGAATAAACTAAGCGGCTTTGATTGCCCAGGTTGTGCTTGGCCAACCGCGCTTACAGAAAATTTAGCGGTCGAAATTTGTGAGAATGGTATTAAGGCCTTAGCCGAAGAAATCAGCCCGAACAATGCGGATAGTGCATATTTTGCCGCACATAGCCTAAACGAATTACGTGGGTTAGATGATTATCATTTGGGTTTAGTGGGACGCTTGAGCGAGCCGTTAATTATTCGAGAGGGTGAAGAGCATTATCAGCCAATTAGTTGGGCTGCGGCGTTTGATTTAATTGCCGCGCAATTGCAGGCGTTGGCGACACCTGATCAAGCTGCGTTTTATACCTCTGGACGCACCAGTAATGAAGCCGCGTTTTTGTATCAATTAATGGCACGCATGTATGGCACGAATAATCTACCCGATAGTGCGGATTTATGTCACGAAGCAAGTGGCATAGCCTTAACTGAAACGCTTGGAATTGGTAAGGGGAGTGTGACGTTAGATGATTTTTATCTAGCTGATGCCATCTTTATTTTTGGCCAGAACCCAGGTAGTAATCATCCGCGGATGCTTAAAGCCTTACAAAAAGCTGCTGCCAATGGCTGTAAGATTGTTAGCATAAATCCCCTAATTGAAGCTGGTTTAATGCGCTTTAAAAATCCGCAAAATTTAAATGGCATCATCGGTAACGGTAGCGCTCTGAGTAGTTTATTGTTACAAGTCACGATTAATGGCGATATGGCGTTAATTAGTGGCATTATCAAGGCGGTGTTTGAATTTGCTGAGCACGAAGATGCAACTGTAATTGACCGTGAATTTATTCAACAGTATACTGCTGGTTTTAGTGAATTTGCCGCGAATATTAAGCAGCTGGAGTGGGATGAGATAGTGGCCAGTAGTGGAGTTAGCCAAGAACTAATTCGTGAGGCTGCGACTATCTTTTGTCAGGCAAAACGCGTGATTGCTTGCTGGGGAATGGGTTTAACCCAACACCATGATGGAGTTGCAACCATTCAGCAAGTGGTAAATTTGTTATTGTTAGGTGGGCATTTGGGACGCGAGGGGGCTGGAGTTTGTCCTGTGCGTGGGCATAGCAATGTTCAGGGTGATAAAACCATGGGGATTACCGAGAATCCTCCTGCTTATTTGCTGGATAATTTAGCCCAGAAATTTAATTTTACCCCACCACGTAAATCAGGTAAAGATACGATTGCAACGATCCAAGCGCTAGCCGCTGGTGAGCTGCAAGCCTTGGTAACGTTGGGCGGTAATTTATTGATGGCTGCTCCCGATACTCACGCTACCGCCAAGGCATTACAAACGGCGCAGCTTAGTGTGCATATTGCCACTAAGTTAAATCATACCCATCTTTATCCTGGCAAAATTGGTTTGTTGCTACCGTGTTTGGCACGCAGTGAAATTGATCGTCAAAATGGAGTTGCGCAATTAGTAACGGTAGAAAATTCAATGGGGATTGTCCATCGTTCGGCAGGTGTGTTAGAGCCTTGCTCGGCTAATTTATACAGTGAAGTTGCGATTGTCGCTAATTTAGCTGCACGCTTGTTGCCTAACGCATCCCTAAATTGGTTGGCGCTAATTGCAGATTACAGTCAGATTCGTGATTTAATTGCTCAAGTTATTCCAGGCTTTACGGATTATAATCATAAAATTGCCGAAACCGGCTGGTTTTATTTGCCCAATGGCGTACGGGATAAGTTAGCGTTTGCCACGCCAAGTGCTAAAGCGATCTTTACCTGTCATTCATGGGCACAACGTCAGCTCGCCGCGGGTGAGTATTTGCTTATGACCACCCGCAGCCATGATCAATTTAATACCACGGTTTCGGGCATGAATGATCGCTATCGTGGTATCAAAGGTGGGCGCATGGTCTTATTTATGAATCAACTGGATATTGCGGAACTCAATTTAACTGCAGGCGCACAAGTTACCTTGTATAATTCGGCATATCCAGAAATGGAGTTGGCTAATTTAACTCTGGTGAGCTATGCAATTCCTCGGCGCTGTTTGGCGAGTTATTTTCCCGAGGCTAATGTTTTGATTCCGTTTGATAGCTTAGGTGCACGCAGTCAAACCCCAACTTCAAAATCAATTGTAGTAAGATTACGCCCTAATTCTTAATTTTTTAAAGTAAAGAAACCATTATGCATAACAGCCTTGCGCGAAATATCATTTTAGATATTGATTCCTACAAAAATGATCATGGGAATATGTTACCTGCTAATACCGAATATATTTTCTCAACTATTGTGCCGCGTCGTGGCAACCGTTACACCAATATTGTTAAATCCATGGGGCCACAATATGTTATTCGTGAGTATCTTAGTCAACGCGTTGAGCCATGGATGCTCGATGAAGCCGAACAAGAGCTGCGTGAACAGGGCTTTACTTTTGAGCGTGAGCGCTGGGAATATATTATTGCTAAATATGATGGTTATTTACCGTTGGAGATTCGTGCCGTACCTGAGGGGATGTTTATTCCTGTTGGCGTTGCAACCGTAACGCTGGTTAATACCGATCCTAAATGTGCATGGTTAACAACCTATATTGAAACGATGTTTCAACGGGTATGCTGGAAAATGACCACGGTTGCCTCATTATCGGCTGATTTATATCGTTATTTAGATGATATGATGGAAAAGCATTGTGGGGTGCGTGGTAAAGTTAATTTTCATTTGCATAATTTTGGTTCGCGCGGTGCAGATAGTTATGAATCAGATATTTTGGCGGGAATGGCGCATTTAGCCGCTGGATTTAACGGTACCGATTGTGCGCAAGCGAATCGAAATATTAAACATTATTACAATACGCAAAAAGCCTACGGGATGAGTGTGAGTGCATCAGAACACAGTGTAATGTGCACGTGGTCGAATTCTGAAACTTTGGATGATTTGCCTGCCGTTGAAATGATGATTAATTTATTACGTGAAAAAGTAGCACGTGGCGATAGTTTTCCAATTGTGTCGATTGTTGGCGATACTTACGATATTTATCGTTTATCGCGTGATTATATTGGTGGTATTTATAAGCAGGAAATTATTGAATTAGGTAAACACGGTGCTAAAGTTGTGGTGCGCCCAGATTCGGGTGACCCATTGACAATGTGTGTGGAAGTAATCAAAATTTTGATGGAGCAATTTGGTTATACGGTGAATAAATTTGGCTATAAAGTGTTACCGCCATATATCGGAGTAATTCAGGGTGATGGGATTAACAATGATAGCATTCGTCATATTGTGGCGCGCCTTGATCGCGCACGGATTAGTTTAGAAAATATTGTCTTTGGTATGGGCAGCGGATTAACCCATGATGCTGGGCGCGATGAATTTTCATTCTCGATGAAAGCGACGGCTTTATTTGATGGTAAAGAATGGCAGGATCTCTTAAAGCGTCCGATTAGTGATCTAAAGAAACAATCCTTAAAAGGTCATGTGACTACGTATATTGATGCAGCGGGAAATATTTTCTCGGATCGGATTGAAGCTAAAGCTCAAGCTGGGGTGCGTGATTTGATGGAAACCTTGTATTGTAATGGTAAAATTCTTAAAGAATATACCTTTGATGAGGTTTTAGCGTTTAATTCACAGCAACAGTTACCCTTAAAGTAATCATTTTCGATATTTAGTTATACTTACTATGTTTTGTGTGTTTTAGTTGACATGGCGTGCTAAGTAAGTAATTTTACGCTCAAGCTCTATAGTTTTAGTAGTAAGAATCACAAGTACGGGAAAGCTAATTTATTTATAGAACCATCAAGAATACAAGTTGTATGTTGGTGGTTTTTTTATTATTGATACGTGCAATTAAAATTCATTTAAATAAAATATGTTAATTTAGAGTTGAATTCCATCTGTAATGGATTGTTATAATTCAGTATATGTAATAAATACAAGTTTTGCATTTTGATTCAGTTGAAGAAGTAAAAATAATTTATAATCTGGGCTGATTTGTAACTAAATGGAATTAACTATAGGGCGCATTTTTATACGAGGTGGTTATTTCCACGCTGGTGATGATGAAATTAAGCTTTACAATAGCTTAATTAGGCGCGAATGTTAAATTAAATTTAGTTTTGGAAAGATGCTTTTTTAGGAATTTTATGCACGTAAGAAAAATATTTATGTTTAGTTTGTTCGGCGCTTCTACTGCAGTTTATGCAAATACGCCTACAGCAACACCGTTAGTTGTTGAATCAAGTACACAATTAAGTTCAGATGATTTAAAAACCTTAAAGAAATTGGCGGAAAAAGAAAAACTAGCTGAGTATTCTGGCTCTTTAGGAACTGCACCACTTAATAAAACTGTTTCATCAACTGGAGCTACGTTAGAAGAGACTCCAGCTGGACCGCAAGCGTTTATTTTTTGGACGCAAACTTTAAGTAATGGTTTCTATTATGAAGGACGCTTATATGGTAAATATAATATGCGTACACAGAACCCAGCTTTTCCAGATGTACCACCCTCCGCTGAAAATAATCCTAATGGTTTTAAAGGTGTGATTAAACTTGGTTATAATTTTCATGTAACAGATATTTATGACATTACTCCATATCTACGTTTAGAAGCAGGTAAAGATATGTCGTTGGTGTATGCAGATACTAATGGGGACTATATTCATTCAACAAACTATGCTATTTTGCCAGGTTTTAAGCAAACTTTTAAAATGACTCCATTACTTACTCCATATATTGATATATATGGTGGCGTTTCGCAGGTTTCTTTAACTGGAGTAATGACTCAAGGAACTGCAGCCAATCAAATACAAGATGCCGAAGTGCAGCAATTACAATTGACAACGGAATTTGGCTTTGCGTTTAAAATTAGTGAGCATCAAGCAATTATTCCATATATGCAGTTTATTTATAATGCGAATAATCCTGATTCTACCGCAGCAGCTAGCTATGCCAATGGTGGATTTAATATTAGCTCTTTAACTAGTAGCCAGCAGGTGTATGCTATTAAATATGCTTACTCTTGGTAGTGTGCACTAATACTTGGATAATAGTGCATCTGTTTTATAGCCTTAGAGGTCTAAATTTATTCGCCAAGCCAATTAATTGGTTCGATGTGATTTTTTTGAAGATATTGGTTGGTGAGTTTAAAGTGGTTACAACCAAAAAAGCCGCGATTAGCCGATAATGGCGATGGATGCACTGCTTCCAAAATTAAATGTTTTTCTGCATTAATTAGTGGTTTTTTACTGCGGGCAAAATTTCCCCAGAGGATAAAAACTAAGTTTTCATTTTGTTCGCTTAAATGGTGAATGATTTGATCGGTAATCGCTTGCCAGCCAATATGTGCCAATGAGTTGGCATCATCTTTTAAGACGGTAAGCGTTGAATTAAGTAGCAGTACGCCTTGTGCAAACCAAGTTTCAAGCGATATAGTTTTGTAGCTAGTTGTTGATTCTGGATGATATTCTAAAGCCAACTCTTTAAAGATGTTGCGTAAACTTGGTGGTAATTTAATTCCAGCATTAACCGCAAAAGATAAGCCGATGGCTTCATTTTCGCCATGGTAGGGATCTTGACCAAGAATGACGACCTTAACTTGTTGTGGCGCTAGACTTAACGCACGTAATGTGTTTATTTGCGCAGGATAAATGGTTTTATTTAGATTTTTGAGCCCATTTAATTGTTGATCGAGATTGACTAATTGACCACTGCATTTAGTTTTTAAAAATTTTTGCCAATGCGGATCAATAAGCTCCCAGCTGGGGGCTAAATAATTTAGTTGCATAATTTGTACCCTATTGTTTAAGGTTAGGTGTCGTGGCTTTTATTGAAGATTCAACGCTAGATAAAAGGGTTGAACTTTCATTAAATTGTTGCTCAAGGCGCGCAATTACTTCATTGCTGAGTTGAGCATAAACTTGTTGAATTAATCGATTGCTGTCACTGGGTATATGTGCGGTTGAGTTATTTTGTAATGTAGGTTCTCCAGCATGTCCTGCGGCAATGAAATTCGCTACAATTACCTGATCGCTGGTTTTGATCAATTTATAATTAATCGCTAAGTCAAGACTGTAGATATTTGAATACTGGTTAGTTCCTGGAATTAATTGGATTTGGTTCCCAGCATTGAGTGCTTCAAGAGTACCGAATAACATATAGTCAGGATAGCTAATTTGACTTTCGGCAGTGTTGGTAGTTGAATTTAACGGATTTAATTGACTAGCTGCGTTAGCAAACTGGTTTATTAAACTAGGTTGTGATTCAATTGAGACTTCAGTTTGCGTAAAATTAAAGCTGACGCTATTGATTGCCTTAGCATCCATTTCTTGTGTTTGTAGTTGTAGTAACGAAGCCTGATTAATCTGCGTTTTAATTTGTGCTGATAATGCGTTAAGTTGTTGTTGCATTAGCTGTTGTGTTGGATTGTCTGGGATTATTACGCTATTGGAGCTAAGAAAACTGGGCGTATTTTTTTCAACCGCTATTTCCGCCACCCCAATAGTTGGCAATGCCCAACTCGTACCGCTGATTAAGCTCATGGCTACCATCAATCCATAATTTAATCGCTGGCAGAGGTTCGTTTTCATGTTAACGTTGACTCAATTCATGTACGGCATCAATTAAAGCACTCACGTTATCTAGTTTAGCGCTGGGTAAAATGCCATGACCCAGATTGAAGATATGCCCAGTTAAATCACCCGCATTAGCTTCACGGTAAGCCTGAATGATTCGACTTACTTCGGCTTTAATGATGTTTGGATTTGCCACCGATAACATCACGGGATCAAGATTTCCCTGCAGCACTTTAGTGGTTTGTGAACGGGCTTTGCCAATGTCGATTGTCCAATCCACACCCAAAGCATTACACTTAAGTTGATCAAGCTGTTCCAACCAGACTCCGCCACCCTTGGTGAAAACAATGCTCGGAGTTTTATTGGCAGGTAAGCTCAGCTGAATTCGTTGTAAGACTTTGGCTAAATAAGCGTGTGAAAATTCAATGAATTTAGCCTCGCTAAGTACACCACCCCATGAGTCAAAAAGCATAACGGTATCAACACCAGCTTTAATTTGCGCAACTAGATAATCTGCTACCGCGATACTCACTTTATCGAGCAAATTATGTAATTGTTGCGGATGGCTATATACCCAAGTTTTAATTTTTTCGTAATTTTTGCTACTGCCGCCCTCGATCATGTAACATGCCAGCGTCCACGGTGAACCACTAAAACCAATCAATGGTGTATTCCGTGGTAGCTCTTGTTTTAAATTCCGAATTAGTTGCATCACATAAGCCAAATCAAATTCTGGTTCAATTACCTTGAGTGCATCGACATCTAAACTTGATTGCAGTGGGTTGGTAAACTTAGGACCCTCGCCATCACTAAAGTATAAATGCATCCCCATCGCTTCGGGAACGACCAAAATATCGCTAAACATGATTGATGCGTCCAAGGCAAAGCGGCGTAGTGGCTGCAGGGTTACCTCGGTAGCTAAATCGGGGTTTTTGCATAAGTTCAAGAAACTGCCAGCTTGTTCGCGCGTTTTGCGATATTCAGGTAAATAACGTCCAGCTTGGCGCATCAACCAAATTGGAGTGTGCTCAGCAGACTGCTGATTAAGAACTTTAAGAAAATTACTATTCATATCTTTAATTCCCAACATAGCGCGCTAAAAAATTTAACGCTTTGCGATAGACATCTTGTTTAAATTTAACTACTTGGTCAATTGGTTCCCAGAATGAAATCCAGCGCCAAGCATCAAACTCTTGCTCAATGAAACTTCTGACGTTAATATGGTGATCGTGCCCCACAAATTTGAGTAAATACCAAACTTGCTTTTGCCCACGATAATGTGAGTTGTGCTTATTCCAATTGCCTGGGACATTGTAGTACAACCAGTCGCTAGTTTTGGCAACTATTTCAACATGTTCAGGCAGTAGCCCAAGCTCTTCATTTAATTCACGAAACATGCATTCATCTAAGGTCTCATTTTTGGCTAACCCACCTTGCGGAAATTGCCATGAGTATTCACCTTTACGTCGTCCCCAAAATACCAGATTATCTTTGTTTAAGAGGACAATTCCCACGTTAAGGCGGTATCCATCTTGATCTATCATTTTATTACCCCCGCCATTCTTGATTTAATGTTGTTATTATGGCGATATTTTAACACATGCATTTTGGGCTTAAATATTATTTGCCGTAGGGTTTAAGCAAAATAGTGTAAAATTATGCGATTATTGTATCTATTTTTTGCGAATCTGCGTAAGTTGAGTTTTTTTTTAGAGTGAAAATAATTTACACTGCGTAGATGTTTTGAGTATCATACTGATTGGTATCGATATAATTTAAGATTTAAAGATTAAGGTTTTAATATGTCAGCGTTAACAAATGAAAATAGTTTATTAATTGAATTTTTAAGTGAAGAGTTACCACCAATTAATTTGGTCGATAATATTGGTTGTGCCTTTAGTCAGGCAGTATATGCGCAATTAAATGGTTTTGTTTCGGCAACTAGTCAGTTGCGGACGTTTATTGCACCCCGCCGTTTTGGTTGTGTGATTGAGGGAATTAGTTTTGAACAAGCCAGTCAGCAAATGCTACGCAAAGGTCCAGCTTTGGCGACAGGTTTAAAAGATGGACAAGTGACGCCTGCATTGCTAGGTTTTGCTAAATCGTGTGGTTGTGAATGGCAAGATTTGCAACAGCGTGACGATGGGTATTTTTATTTTGCAGCAACGATTCAAGGTAAAAGTTTAGATAGTGTAATTGAAAACGTAATTAACACCGCTTTGAAGAAAATTCATATTGCCAAAGCCATGCGCTGGGGGAATAGTGATTATCAATTTGTGCGTCCCGTGCATAATTTGATCGTGAAGTTCAACCAACAAGTCTTAAATTGTAGTGCCTTGGGTTTAACTGCCAATGATACCACCTTAGGTCATCGTTTTATGAGTCATGCACCGATTAAGATCGCTCATGCCGCGGATTATTTAAGCCAGATTTATACCGAAGGTAAAGTGGTTGCCGAGTTTAATGCACGCCGTGACGTGATTGAACAACAGCTTAATGCTTGTGCTGCCGATTTAGGTTTGCAAATTAGTGTTATGCCTGGATTATTGGATGAAGTTTGTGCATTAGTTGAATGGCCAGAAGTTTTGGTCGGTGAATTTGATGAGAAATTTTTAGCCGTACCACAAGAGTGTTTAATTTTATCAATGGCTAAAAATCAGAAATATTTTGCACTAGTGGATGCAACAGGCAAATTAAGTAATAAATTTCTCTTTGTCGCAAATTTAATTTCAAAAAACCCACAGATCATCATTGAGGGTAATCAAAAAGTCCTAACCGCGCGTTTAGCCGATGCAGAGTTTTTCTACGAATTTGATAAGCGCACGCCATTAAAAGATTTTACCGCCAAAATGGGGAGTGTGGTTTATCATAATAAATTGGGTAGCCAATTGGAACGTGTGCAGCGCTTACAACAAATTGCCCAAGCAATCGCACCACTCTTGAATGTTGATGCCAATTTAGCCTTTACTAGCGCATATTTGTTGAAAGCCGATTTAGCCAGTGAAATGGTCGGTGAGTTTCCCGAATTACAAGGCACTATGGGCAAATATTATGCTTTAGCCAGTGGTGAAACGGTCGAAGTAGCTAACGCGATTGAGCAACATTATTATCCGCGCTTTAGTGGTGATAAATTACCGAATAGCGCTTTGGCAACGGTGATGTCACTGGCGGATAAGCTCGAAAGCTTAGTTGGGATTTGGGGCATTGGTTTAATTCCAACTGGCGATAAAGATCCGTATGCATTACGCCGTGCGGCGCTTGGCATTGTGCGGATTTTATTAGAATATAAACTGGATTTAGAACAGTTGTTGGTCGCAAGTTTTAGTGCGTTCACGGGCAAAAATTTAGCTCCAGATACGGTTTGTGGCGTGTATGAGTTTATTAAACAACGCTTGGCAAATTATTTTATTAGCGTGGAAAATTACTCGGCTAAAGTGGTCAATGCGGTGTTGATGCAGGATAAAATTGATTTTGCACAAGTAGTGAACGTGTGTCAGGCCTTTAGTTTGTGGGCAAGTTCAGATGCTAATCAAGCGTTATTTGAAGCCAACAAACGGATTGAAAATATTCTGAAGAAAAATTCTGCTGAGCTGGATGCTTCAGTTGTTTTATCGAGTAATTTATTTAATGCCTATGAAATTGAATTGTTTGCCGCGGTAAATAAAATTAACCCAGCCAGCAGTGTACAGGTTTATTTGGAGCAGTTAAGTGAGTTAGCCGATCCATTAACGAAGTTCTTTGCCAATGTGATGGTGATGGATGAAGATTTAGTGGTGCGCAAGAATCGTTTGAAATTATTGGCAGAAATCTATTCAAAATTTAATATTTACGGAAAAATTTCTGAGTTAGCTTAAAGGTATCCTATGAAAATAATTCTTCTTGATCGTGATGGTGTAATCAACCAAGATAGCGATAAATTTGTTAAAAGCATTGATGAGTTTATCTTAATTCCAGGTAGTGTTGATGCCATTGCCAATTTAAGCCAAGCGGGTTTTAAAGTCGTGGTGTGTACCAATCAATCTGGTCTTGGACGTGGGCTATTTACGATGGAAGCGCTGAATGAAATGCATGAAAAGCTTCATCAGTCGGTTGAACAAGCTGGTGGTGAAATTGATGTAATTATGTTTTGTCCGCATACTGCTGAGGCGAATTGCTTATGCCGTAAGCCTAAGCCTGGGATGATTTTAGATATTTGTGAGCGCTTTAACGTTGAGGATATTTCGCAAGTTGCAATGATTGGTGATAGTATTCGTGATTTACAAGCTATTTATAACGTGGGTGGGATTCCAATTTTGGTAAAAACTGGCAATGGTAAAAAAACCCTTGCTAAAGAAACGCTGCCTGCAGGAACCTTGGTTTTTGATGATCTGCTGGCGGCGAGTGAATATATCATTGCATATGTTCAGAAAGTGACGGCTAGTGAAACATAAATTAAACTTAAGTATTATTCTACGTTCTCTTATCTTTTGGGCGTTATCGTTTGCGGTATTGCCACTGTATGTGATCTTGGCAGTATTGGTAATTCCGTTAGCGCCAAAGGTTCGTCATCGAATTATTATGACTGCGCCAATTTATTTCACGTTCTTATTAAAATACGTTGGTGGAATTAAATATACCGTGCGTGGTTTGGAGAATATTCCGAGTTCCCCAGCAATTTTTGCGGGTAATCATCAATCGGCATGGGAAACGGTAGTTTTAAATTGTTTTTTACCACCCTGTGTGTGGATCATGAAAAAAGAAGTTTTTAATATTCCTTTTTATGGTTGGGCTGTTCGGGCATTATCGACGATTGCGATTGATCGCAAAAAAGGTGAAAATTCGATGACGCAAGTAATTAGTCAAGGTAAACAGCGCTTTGGTTTAGGTTTTTGGATTATTATGTTTCCTGAGGGTACGCGGATTAAACCCAAATTGCGCAAACCTTTCAAACATGGCGTGGCAAAATTAGCTTTAAGTTTGGATGTGCCAGTCGTGCCATTTGCACATAATGCGGGTTATTTCTTACC